>JAIRSV010000051.1 GCA_031255275.1 Proteiniphilum sp. | reverse complement strand
TAACGAGCTGAGCCTTCAGCCGACCGGGGAAGATGTGGAGCTTCGGTATCCGGCAGGTTCTACGCCGCCGTGATGGATGTTTAGTGTTTAGTGGAGAGGCTTTATTCAGTGGAGAGTGGAAAGTTTTTAACTTACCACTCTCCACTTTCCATTAATGAAGCACCCGCCCCGACGAGCGAAAAAGTGTCCCGGAGGGACAACATATTGGTAGAAACCGGCATACCCCTATCATCATTCGTGCCGTCAGGTACGAAACACCGTCATGTCGACCGTAGCGGAGACATCTCATGTTGTCTGCACTGTGATTCTTCTGATTTACGTGATTTATGTGATTGCTCTGCCAACAATATACCGTCGCTACGCGACGGCTATATATATAATGTGCAGGGCAAGGCTATGCCTTGCCCTGTTCTCTTTATCGTTCGTCGGGGCGGGTGCTCCCGCCCCTTGCCACTCGGGCGCTCCCCGAGCTGGTTTTCTCCACTTGACATCATCTCATCTTCTCATCATCTCATCTTCTATCGGCGACCCACATCAGGTCGCTCATGATGCTGTCGGAGATGAAAAGGCCGTCGCGCGTCAGCTTCAGACTGTTGTTATCGGTTTCGAGCAGACGACGGTCGAGGTATTTCCGCGCATTCCGCAGGCAGTAGCGATGAAGTTCGTCGCCAAAGTGGACTTTGATGTCCGCAAGGTCGATGCCCCATACGGTACGCAGTCCGGTGAGGACAGCTTCGTTATATTTTTCGCCCGCGGACAGATGTTCCGTTTCCCGGAGCGGCGGCCTGCCGTCGATGTAGCGGGTCAGCGACGCGACGTTGAAGCTGCGGCTGTTGCCGTCGAACGAGTGGGCGGAAGGTCCCAGTCCCAGGTATTTGGTGTTTTTCCAGTACGCGCTGTTGTGTCGGGAGAAGCAGCCCTCCTTCCCGAAGGCCGATATTTCGTAGTGGACGTATCCGTGTGCGGTGAGGCAGTCAATCAGCCGGGCGAACATGGCGAGGCTGACGTTCTCATCCGTCGCCGCAATCTTTCCGGCCTGCAGAAGCCTGTACATCCGTGTCTTTTCTTCGTAAATAAGATGATAGGCCGAGATGTGTTGCGGGTCGAGGGCAACAGCCCGTGAGAGGCTGCGCTGCCAGGACGCTTCCGTCTGCGGCGGCAGTCCGTACATCAGGTCGATGCTGATATTGTCGAAGCCGTACTCTCTGCACCGCTTCACGGCATCTTCCGCCTGTCGCGAAGAGTGTCGCCGGTGCAGGAATACCAGTTCCCCGTCGTCGAAACTCTGTACGCCGACGCTCAGGCGATTGACGGGAAGACGGGAGAGCATCCTGACGTAACTTTCCGAAAGGTCATCGGGATTTGCCTCCAGCGTAATTTCGGCCGCCGGGTCGATGGTGAAGAGACTGTGCAGCGTATCGAATATCCTGTCGAAATGCTCCTGCCGGAGGCGCGAAGGAGTTCCTCCGCCGAAATAGACAGTCATCACCGTTTCCCCGACTTCGCTTTGACGTGTGCGGGCTTCGGCGCAAAGGGCTTCGACAAAAGCGTCCATCCGCGATTCGTCCGTTCCCGAATAGAAGTCGCAGTAGCAGCACCGGCTCTTACAGAAAGGGATGTGTATGTATATGCCTGCCATAAGCGGAGAGTTGGAGAGTGGAAAGTTGAGAGTGGAGAGTTGAAAGTAGAAAGTTCATCATCAGCGTCCCGCGCTGCCGAACGAACCACCCACGATGTCCAGCAGTTCGCCGGTAATGGACTGCTGACGTAACTTGTTATATTCAAGCGTAAGAGCACCGGTGAGGTCATCAGCATTATCCGTAGCCACACGCATGGCCGTCATGCGGGCAGCGTGTTCAGAGGTGACCGAGTCGAGATGGGCGACGAAGAACTTTAATTTCAGTATTTTCGGGATAAGCCGGGTCACGACGGTTCTTCCGTCAGGTTCCACGATATAGTCGAAAGCCCTCGCCCCGGCATCCTCCGGCGCCTCCGATCCGGCCGAAAACGCCTCCAGGGGAAGGAACGGCTCGCTGACAACCGTCTGCGAACCTTTGCTGCGAAAGTGATGATAGATAAGTTCCACGCGATCCGTCTCCCCCTTCAGAAACATCTCCATCAGTTCGCCGGCAATCCTCTGCGCCGCGTCATAAGCAGGCTTTTCGCTGATGGCGCTGTAATCGCCCCGCGGTTCCAGTCCCGCCTCGCGCGCAGCCTTTGCCGCTTTGTCCCCTATGGCGTAGACGAGGATGTTCTCCCTTCCGAGCGGCAAGTAGTGAGTCACAGTCGCCTTCAGCCTGTCGGAAATATTCTCGTTGAAGCGTCCCGCCAGTCCGGTGTTGGAGGCAAAGGCCACGATACACACCCGCTTCACGCCGCGCGTCTGCAGAAAGGGCGACTCCCTCATCCCCTCACCCTCCGGGAGCAGTTGCAGTATCCGGTACAGGCTCCGTTCGTAGGGAAGGAGGTTTTGGGCAATGCGCCGGATTTTCTGCAGCCGGGCGGAAGAGATCATCATCATGGCCGAGGTGATCTTTTGCGTAGACCGTACCGACTGTATCCGGCTTTTTATCTCTTTCAGCTGCGTCATCGCCTCAGGAGTTGATTATTTTCACGACATCCGCCGCCACGGTTTCGATGATTCTGCCGATCTCCTCATCTATCCGCCCCCCGCTCAGGGGATCCAGCACGTCGTGACGGTGACTCGCTTCGAGCGTGGAGAGGAACTCCTTTTCAAACGCCGCTACCCTGTCGAGAGGAATATCCCTCAGCAGACCGTGCGTGCCGCAGTAGAGGATGGCTATCTGATATTCCACGCTCATGGGACGGTGAAGGGGCTGTACGAGCAACTGTTCGTTTTTCCGACCCTTGTCGATGGTCATGGCCGTCACACTGTCCATATCCCCGCCGAACTTGCTGAAGGCGGCCAGTTCGTGATACTGAGCCTGGTCGATCTTGAGCGTTCCGGCCACCCTTTTCATCGCCCTGATCTGCGCGTTGCCCCCCACGCGGGAGACGGAGATGCCTACGTTGATGGCGGGACGGATGCCGCGGTGATAAAGGTCTGTTTCGAGAAATATCTGTCCGTCGGTAATAGAGATAACGTTGGTCGGGATGTAGGCAGAGACGTCACCCGCCTGCGTTTCGATAATAGGCAGCGCCGTGAGCGAACCGCCACCCCGCACTTTCCCTTTGAGGCTGGGCGGAAGGTCATTCATCTGTGTAGCCACCTCCTGTTGCGGGATGATGTTTGCCGCCCTCTCCAGCAGCCGTGAGTGGAGGTAGAATATGTCGCCGGGATACGCCTCGCGTCCCGACGGGCGGCGGAGGATGAGCGACACTTCGCGGTAAGCGACCGCCTGTTTCGAGAGGTCATCATAAACCACCAGCGCGTGCCTGCCCGTATCGCGGAAGTATTCGCCGACGGCGGCGCCGGCAAAGGGGGCTATGTATCGCATGGCCGCGGGATCTGATCCGGCGGCGGAGATGACCGTCGTGTAATCCATCGCGCCGCCGTCGGTGAGCGTCTTCACGATGGAAGCTACCGACGAGCCTTTTTGCCCTACAGCCACGTAAATGCAGTAGACCGGGTCACCATTCTCAAAATTCTTCCGCTGGTTGAGGATCGCGTCGACGGCGATACTGGTCTTGCCCGTCTGCCGGTCGCCGATGATCAGCTCACGCTGTCCCCGTCCGATGGGGATCATGGCGTCGACCGCTTTCAGTCCCGTCTGCAGAGGCGTATTCACCGGCTGACGGAAGACGACACCGGGCGCTTTCCGTTCCAGCGGCATTTCGACCGGTTCACCCCCCAGCGGCCCCTTCCCGTCGATGGGCGCCCCCGTGGGAGAGACCACTCGGCCGATCATCCCCTCGCCCGTGTAGATGGAAGCCACGCGACCGGTGCGCTTGACGGTGAAACCCTCTCGGATCTCGTTGGAACTGCCCAGGAGAATGGCTCCCACGTTATCCTCCTCGAGATTCATCACGATAGCCTGCATGCCGCAGTCAAATTCGAGCAACTCGTTAGCCTCAGCATTGCGCAGGCCGAAGATGCGTACCACCCCGTCGCTCACGGTGACGACCGTTCCCGTTTCGTCAAACCGGATGCCGGCGTCAATCCCTTCGAGCTGCATCCGCAGCACATCCGATACTTCGCTTATTTTTATATGGTTGTTGAACATGTTTCTTTCCGATTACTGTATAATTTTTCCGGTGAGCAGCCTGCGCCTTATGCGGGAAAGCTCTCCCGATATGCTTGCATCCCACCGCCGGTCGTCCAGCGTCAGCACGAAACCGCCGATGATTCCGGGGTCGACCGTACATTCCATTTCCACCTCCGACTCCGTCGTATTCCGCACGCGGTCAACCAGTCGCCGTTCCGTCTCGCGGTCGACGGGGAAGGCCGTCACCAGCCGTCCGCTCCTGATATTGAACTTATCCCTGTAAAGGTCGATGAAGCGGAGCGCGATATGCTGAAGCAAATCCTCCCTCTCATTCCTCATGATAAGGCCGATCATCTCCGGGAGTGACGACGGCATGGCGTCTCCGCCGCCGCAGGCCGTCACCAGGATATTCTCCCTTTCCCGGCGCGGCAGAGAGGGATTCATGACCGTGTCGCGCAACGCAGGCAGTTTCATGAACATCGCGGCGAGCAGCGTCATCCTGTCATACACCTCCCGTTCCTGTCCGAGGCCGAGGGCGTATTGCAGCAGAGCGTTCGCGTAGCGTGAAGATATGTGGCTGGCGTTCATAACGGTTTATTTCGGGGCGTTCTTACGGTTTGGAGGCATCCATTTCGTCAAACAGCCGTCCTATCAGCTTCGCCTGCTCCTCTTCCGATCCCAGCTTTCCGCGCAGGATCCTTTCGGCAAGGGCAAGCGAGAGGACGGCCGCCTCGTTCCTGATCGAACGGAGGGCTTCCTCCTTCTCCGCGCTGATTTGCCGGCGTGCCGAGGCAATCATCTTTTCCGCTTCCAGACGCGCTTCTCCGCGGGCACTCTCTATCAACATATCCCGCTTCAGAGAAGCCTCCTTCAGCATATCGGCCTGTTCGCGGCGCGCCCCGGCGAGGAGAGCCTCCCCCGTCTCCCTTATGCCGGCCAGTTCCCCGTGCGCCTTCCGGGCAGCGAGGAGCGACTCTTCGATGTAATTCTTCCGCTTTTCCACCGCTTTCAGTATCATGGGGAAGCCGAATTTCACAAGCAGAAATACCGTGATGCCGAAAGAGAACAGCATCCAGAACAGCAGTCCGGGTTCGGGTCTGAGTAGCGACGACATACCTTTCCGCCTTATTTGAGGATAAAGCCGCAGACCACCACGGCAAACAGTGCCACCGCCTCGATGAAGGCCGCCACGATGATCATGTTCATCCTGATGTCGGGCGCCGCCTCCGGCTGACGCGAAATGCCATCCATAGCCGCCGCGCCGATCTTCCCGATTCCGTATCCCGCACCGATCGAGGCAAGCCCTATGCCTATGGCAGCCCCCAGTGACCCCGATCCGCCGGCCTGCAGCAGCGTGCCGGCTATCTGTAATAATGATGTAAGTAGTATCATACTGTTTTCCTGTTTAATTGTTGACTGAATTTGAAATATAAACGATCTCTTTGTCCGGGAGCATCGCCCCCGCTCCTCCCCGGATAGCGCTTCGATTCCCTTCGAAAGAGGGGCATCGCTCCCTGCAAAGTTATAGAAACTATTTGTGTATGAGCACTGTTGTTCGGATTATTTAACATCGCCCCGAAACCGAGAAACTGTTTCCGAATGACAAACACGCTACTCTCGGGGAAATGTTTACGCAGCCTGTCCCGATTCCCTCACCTTCCCTCTTCCGTCACGGGGTTCCTCCCGCGCGAGGCCGATGTAAATGGCCGACAGCAGCGTGAAGACATAAGCCTGTATATAAGCGATCAGAAATTCAAGAAGGTCTATGAATACGGTAAATATGACTGACACAAGCGTCATCGAGGCATTGATGGCCATGCCCATGCCGGCCGTGATGAAGATAAGCATCGTCAGTCCCAGCACGATAGAGTGTCCGGCCATCATGTTTGCGAAGAGGCGGATCATCAGCGCGAAGGGTTTGGTAAACATCCCGACGATCTCCACCAGCGGCATCAGCGGGAAGGGTACCTTGAGCCAGAGAGGGACGTCAGGCCACAGTATCTCCCTGTAATACTCCCTCGTCCCCGTCAGGTTGACGGTGAGGAATGTGGCGACGGCAAGCACCAGCGTCACGGCGATGTTTCCCGTGACGTTGGCGCCTCCGGGAAAGACGGGAATCAGTCCCAGCAGATTGTTTGCGAAGATGAAGAAGAAGACGGTGAGCAGATAGGGCGTATACCGCCGGTAATCCTTGCCGATGGAGGGTTTTATCACCCCGTCGGCGATCGACACGACAAGCATCTCGATCATTCCCGCGAAACCCTTTCGCACCCTCATCGGGTCACGCTTCAGCAGACGGGCTACGCCCAGGACGGTCAGGACGGTCAGCAGCGAAGCAAACAGCAGCGAGGCGGCATTTTTGGTGAGGGAGAGGTCAAGCGGACGGGAAAGGTTCCCTTCCGCGTCCGTTTCCACTATCCTGCCTTTGTACTTCCCCTCCCGCGCAATCTCAAACCCGTCGCAGGAAGCCGTCCCGTGATGAAGACGCGACGAGGAGAACAGATGCCATCCGGTAGCTTTGCTGTACAGAATCACCGGAAGGGGAACGGCAATATGTCTGTCGCCGTCGCTCACCACCGACCATTCGTACGAGTCGCCGATATGCTCCGCAATAAACTCTTTCACATCCAACGCCTCCTCCTCTGCCGCCGCGCTGGCCGGTACGCACGCGGGGAATGTCATGAGAAGAAGGACTGCCGGTATACACAATGCTCGTTTCATAGCCCGTTTCATAACTCCGCGTCCTTTCTCTGCGACTTCATCTGCCTGTCCTTGTGTTTGAAATAGAGTTCCATCTTCAGATAGATGTACGTCTCCCAGACCAGGTTGATGAGGTAGAAAATGATGAAGATGCCGGCGAAGCTGCGGATATGCGGCTTGTCCAGAAACCAGTAAAGGAGTATGATGGCGAACGACATGAATATCTTTATCATGCGCATAAGCATGTAGAGGTTGACCACCTGCTTCGGTTCGTTGACGGGCGTGTGCCTGAACCGGTAAATGAAAATGATGCCCATCAGGTAAAAAAAGAGGGGGATAATAAAGTAAAAATCCACCAGCGTATCGGGGAAAAACCGGTACAGGATGAACCATACGCCGAACCCCGAAACAAGAAGCATCACCGTGTGTAAGACAAGAAAATAGAGTGTAAGCTTTTTCATCTTCAAAGAATTTCGTCAGTGCAAACCGTCACCGTATTACTGTGCATTTCCACCCAGCCGTCCCTCACCCTTATCCGCCGGACCTCCCCGTTCACCGAGAACGAGAGCGTACCACCCGTCAGCGCGGAAATAACGGGAGCATGGTTGTTCAGTATCTGGAACGAACCCGACGCGCCGGGCAGGGTGACCGATTCGGCATCTCCGCTGTAGAAAACCGCTTCGGGAGTAAGAATTTCCAGTTTCATATCGTTCGCTTATATACATTATACAGATATAGCTATTCGCCCTTCGTCTCCCGTATCAGCCTGTCGCCCTTTTCGACAGCCTCCTCAATGGTACCCACGCTGATGAAAGCCGCTTCGGGATAATGATCGAGGCTTCCGTCGAGGATCATTTTGAACCCTTTGACGGTATCTTCGATGGAAACCATGACGCCGGGCTGTCCCGTATACTGTTCGGCCATGAAGAAGGGCTGAGAGAGGAAGCGCTGCACCTTGCGGGCACGGTTCACCGTGAGGCGATCTTCGTCCGAAAGCTCCTCCATACCCAGAATGGAGATGACGTCCTGCAACTCCTTATAGCGCTGCAGTATCTGTTTCACCCGCATGGCCGTGTCATAATGCTCGTCGCCCACGATGCGGGGGTCGAGGATGCGCGACGACGACTCCAGCGGATCTACCGCGGGATAAATCCCCAGCGAAGCAATCTTGCGGCTGAGTACGGTGGTCGCGTCGAGATAGCTGAATGTGGTAGCCGGTGCCGGGTCGGTAAGATCGTCAGCCGGCACATACACCGCCTGTATCGACGTAATGGAGCCATATCTGGTGGACGTGATGCGCTCCTGCAACATCCCCATCTCCGAAGCCAGCGTGGGCTGATAGCCCACCGCCGAGGGCATGCGCCCCAGCAGAGCCGACACCTCGGCCCCCGCCTGCACGAACCTGAAAATATTGTCGATGAAGAGCAGCGTATCACTGCCCTCACCCCCCATGTCGCGAAACGATTCGGCCACGGCCAGCCCCGTAAGGGCTACCGACGCGCGGGCGCCGGGCGGCTCGTTCATCTGCCCGAAAACCAGCGTAGTCTGAGATTTTTTGATCTCCTCGTAATCGACCTTGCTCAAATCCCAGTTACCCGCTTCCATCTCCTTCCTGAACGCTTCGCCATACCTGATGACCCCGGAGGCAATCATCTCCCTCAGCAGATCGTTACCCTCGCGAGTACGTTCGCCCACGCCGGCAAAGACGGAATAACCGTTATGCCCCTTGGCAATATTGTTGATCAGCTCCATGATGACGACAGTCTTTCCCACGCCGGCACCCCCGAACAGGCCGATCTTGCCGCCCTTGAGGTAAGGCTGAAGCAGGTCGATCACCTTTATCCCCGTGAAGAGGACCTCCTCCGAGGTGACAAGATCTTCAAATTTTGGCGCCGGGCGGTGGATGGGATACTGATTCTCCCGGTTGAGTTTCGAGAGTCCGTCGATCGGCGCGCCGATCACGTTGAGCAGCCTTCCCTTTATCTGTTCGCCCACGGGCACGCTGATGGGACGCCCCAGCGCCGTCACCGGCAGTCCGCGGCTCAGGCCGTCGGTACTATCCATAGCCACGGTGCGGACAATATTTTCGCCGATATGATGCTGTACTTCCAGAAAAATATTCCGGCCGTCGGAACGCTTTACGTAAAGAGCATCATCAATTGCGGGGAGACAGGCTTCCTGCGATCCCGAAAGATCGAAATGCACATCCACCACCGGCCCTATGATTTGGGATATGAATCCGTTTAATAGCGACATATACGATTTAAATATAGGTGATTATACAATTTGTAGCACTGAAGCAAAGGTACAAAATAAAGCGGTTGCGCAAATTATTTTAGTTTTATTTGCACAACCGCCGGAGGAAGAGCCACAAGCGAGACTTGAACTCGCGACCCACGCGTTACGAATGCGTTACTCTACCGACTGAGCTATTGTGGCCTGTGTTATGATGTGCAAAAGTATAAAAAATATTGATACATACCAATTCAATTGAACGTGGAAAGTGAAGAAGTGAAAGCGCCCGGTATTGCACGGGACAAAAAAAACATGCGTATTTTTAAAATAAACACACGCGAAGATTTTTTTTCTTCACACGAAGACAATCCATCCTCTCGCGAAGATTTTTTTTCTTCACATGAAGACGTTCCATCTTCTCGTGAAGATTTTTTTTCTTCGCATGAAAATTTTTCTTCTTCTATCGAAGATTTTTTTTCTTCTTGCGAAGAAAAAAAAT
>JAIRSV010000038.1 GCA_031255275.1 Proteiniphilum sp. | reverse complement strand
TTGCCGAAAACACCGGGACGGCGGTGCGCACGGCCACGGTCACCGTCACCGCCGGCGCCCTCAAGCAAACCGTTCCCGAGACCACGCCGCGCAAGGCCCCTCAGCCCGAATAAGCGGGGTACGGCTGGGCCGCGGTTACTGCAGAAGGGGGCGACTTCTCGCTGACAGTCGCAAGTAATGTGGAATGGACGGCCGAAAGCAGTGCCGAATGGCTCACGCTGGCCGATCCCGTGTCCGGCACGGGCAACGGTAAAATCGCCGTAAGCATTGCCGAAAACACCGGGACGGCGGTGCGCACGGCCACGGTCACCGTCACCGCCGACACGCTGATGCGTACCCTGACCGTTACGCAACCGGGCATTGACCCTCAGCTCGAAATCACCGGGGACTGGGGTGAGATCACAGCCGAAGGGGGCGACTTCTCGCTGACAGTCGCAAGTAATATGGAATGGATGGCCGAAAGCGACAGCCCGTGGCTCACATTTGATCCCGCATCCGGCACAGGCAACGATAAAATCGTCGTAAGCATTGCCGAAAACACCGGGACGGAGATACGCGAAGCTATGGTCTTCGTCACCGTCACCGCCGACACGCTGATGCGTACCCTGACCGTGCGGCAGGCGGCGGCAGTTTTCAACAAAATACCGTTGACGGTGGATATGTTATCTACCAATGCCCAGGAACCGTCCGAAGGCCCCATAAGCAATCTGGTAGACGGAAATCCGGGAAGTTACTTCCACTCCAGATGGTCAGGCGGGGGTATCACGGAAGCTCATTATTTTCAGGTGGCGCTGGATGAATCTGTAAAGGGATGTAAATTTCTGTATCAGAACAGAAATAATGGTAATGGTAAGCCGATAGACGTGTCGATAACGGTAAGCGCCGACGGGGAGAACTGGAACGAGCTGACGCACCTGACTTCGGATGATAATTTGCCTGTGGCAGCCGGCTCAACCTATGAATCCGGCTATTTTACGGCAAAAGCGCCATTCAAATACTTCCGGTTCACTGTAAATAAAACAAACAGTGGTGATGCTCCAACATTCTTCAATATGGCGGAATTTGAGTTGTATTACCTCCAGGAGTAGTCATGTTCAGCAGCAGAGCATAGCTCGGACAGACATTAGCGGATAGAGTAAAAGCCGGCTCCCTTTTTTTCCCGGAGCCGGCTTTTTGTGTCGGCTTTTTTGTGTCGGGACGAATAGCGCGAAGCGCCATGAGCGCATCTTCCAGCCCCGGGGATTTGTGCAGTGTGAATAAATTTATGAGAAAAACTGGTGAGAGCTCCAGGATAATTTCATATATTTGTCGAAAAAATAAATATTTTCATCGTATGAAATTTGCAGTATCAAGCGCCGCACTGTTAAGTCATTTGCAGGCCATAAGCAGAGTTATCAATTCCAGAAACACATTACCCATTCTCGATTGTTTTCTGCTCGATCTGAAAGGTAATACTCTGTCGCTCACCGCAGCCGACAGCGAGACACGGCTGGAAACAAGCGTGGAAGTGAATAGCGCGGAAGGTGAAGGAAGCCTGGCCGTCAACGCCCGTAACCTGCTTGATCCGCTGCGTGAATTGCCCGACCAGCCGCTTACGTTCGACATAAACGACGAAACCCTGGAGATATTCCTTTATTACCATAACGGAAAATATAATTTTGTAGGTTTGAAGGGGGATGAGTATCCCGAACCGAAACCGCTCAAAGAATCTTTCATGACGCTGACGATGGAAGCCGATACACTCCTTTCGGGCATAAACCGGACGGTATTTGCCACTGCCGACGATGAATTGCGCCCGGTGATGAACGGTATCTATTTCGATATTACTGCGGAAGACCTTACTTTTGTGGCGTCCGACGGGCACAAACTGGTACGCATGACCACGACCGAGCCTAAAGCGGAAGGACGCTCATCATTTATCCTGCCCAAAAAACCGGCGAACCTTCTTAAATCGCTTCTTCCGAAAGAATCGGGAACGGTGGAGATCAAGTTCGACGAGAATAACGCTTATATTGCGATGTCGTCCTACAGGATGGTTTGTCGCTTTGTGGAGGGTCGTTATCCCAATTACAATTCGGTGATTCCGCAGAACAATCCCAACACGTTCGTCATAGACCGCCTGACGCTGCTGAATGCCCTCAAGCGCGTAGCCGTATTCTCGAACCCGGCGAGTAACCTGGTGAAAATCCAGCTCTCGGAAGACAAAATCGTAGTGACAGCCCAGGATATTGATTTCCTGACTACCGCAGAAGAGGTCATCCCCTGCACCTACGGAGGGAGCGTGATGAGTATAGGCTTCAAAGCCTCCTTCCTTATAGACATTCTCGATAATATACCCTCATCCGATGTGCGGGTCGAGCTTTCCGACCCGTCGCGCGCCGGACTGGTCCTTCCCGTGGAGAAGGAAGAAAACGAAGATATGCTGACGCTGCTGATGCCAATGATGTTGAATGACTAACGATCCTCCCCCGATGAAGTTAAATCTGAAGAACCCCCTGATTTTTTTTGACCTGGAAACGACCGGAATCAGCGTCACGCGCGACCGTATCGTGGAAATATCATTCCTGAAAATCCATCCCAACGGCAAAGAGGAGATAAAGTCACGCCGTATCAATCCCGAAATGCCTATTCCCCCGCAGGCCACCGCTATTCACGGCATCACCGATGAAGACGTGAAAGATTGTCCCACCTTCAAACAGGTAGCGCGGTCGCTTGCCGACCAGCTGGAAGGGTGCGACCTGGCAGGATTCAATTCGAGCCGGTTTGACGTGCCGATGCTGGCGGAAGAGTTTCTGCGCGCCGGAGTGGATTTCGATATGAGCAAACGCAAGTTTGTGGATGTGCAAATCATCTTTCACAAAAAGGAACAGCGTACGCTGGAGGCAGCGTATGCCTTTTACTGCGATAAAAAACTGGATAACGCTCACTCTGCCGAGGCGGATACCATCGCCACGTATGAGGTGATGAAATCGCAGCTCGACCGTTATCCGGATCTGAAAAACGATATTGAAGAGTTGTCGAAAGAGTATTCGAGTTTCAATAACAATGTAGACTTCGCCGGCCGGTTTATCTATGACGAGAAAGGGGCGGAGATTTTCAATTTCGGGAAACACAAGGGAAAGTCGGTAGCAGACGTGCTCAAAAGCGAACCGGGCTACTATGCCTGGATGATGGACGGCGATTTCCCGCTCAATACCAAACAGGCGCTTACGAAAATCAGGCTGCGGGCAATGAACGGTTAAGCGCGTCATTCACAGAACAAACATATTCCTCTAAAATTCCGAAGTTACTTAACGGCTATCAGTATCAGCGGCAGCGATAATAATCGGACTGTTCCGGGAAATACACGCTTCATTTCGGAAAAAGCAGATGATTCAAATCCATTTATAAAATCCGGATGTCCCGTTTCTTCATCACTCTTTCCTATAACGGCAAAAATTATGCGGGCTGGCAGATCCAGCCCAACGGGATGAGTGTGCAGCAGACGCTGCAGGAAGCGCTTTCCCTTATCTTGAGAAGTGAGGTGAAGGTAGTGGGAGCCGGAAGAACCGATGCCGGGGTACATGCCCGCGGGATGGTAGCCCATTTTGACTGGGAGGGCGATCCGTTTTCTCCCGGCGATCTGGTATGCAAACTCAATAATTTTCTTCCGAAAGATATATCCCTTTCCGCCGTACGGCAGGTGCGTCCCGATGCACACGCCCGTTTCAGCGCCCTCTCGCGGACATATAAATACTATGTGGCGGCGGCGAAAGATCCGTTTCTTCACGAATATACATACAGACTGTTTTTTCAGCCCGACCTGGAGGCGATGAATCTCCTGTGCGGAGTGCTGAGGGAATATGAGGACTTTACCAGCTTCAGCAAACTGCATACCGGCGTGAAGACCAACATCTGCCGGATTGAACATGCCCGGTGGGAGATGGAAGACGGGCTGTCTGTGTTCACCGTTCGCGCCGACCGTTTCCTCAGAAATATGGTACGGGCCATTGTAGGCACATTGCTTGAAGCGGGCAGAGGACGGCTCAATGAGCAGGGGTTGCGGCGCATCATCGAAGCCCGCAACCGCGGTGAGGCGGGTGATTCGGCACCCGGGCACGCCCTTTTTCTGGAAAGGGTGGCCTATCCCGAAGCCGTTTGGATGTAGGCGGAGGCCGTCGGAGGAGATCCCGGTGCTCTTCCGAAAAAGTAAAAAACAGGACTGTTCCCTTTCATCCGGACAGGAAAATGCGTCATGACACAATACGTTGAAAAAATAGATAATGAGCATATCAATACGGTCGCTGAATAAGGTTTACCCGAACGGTAACCATGCACTGAAAAATATCAGCATGGAGATTCCGACAGGCATGTTCGGCCTGCTGGGGCCTAACGGCGCCGGGAAATCCACGCTTATGCGAATCCTCGTAGCCCTTATGGAACCGTCGTCCGGAGAAGTCGATGTTTTCGGATATAATCTGCTGAAGGAGCGTCGGGAAGTACGGAGCATCCTCGGCTACTTGCCGCAGGATTTCCGCTTTTTTGCCAAATACAAAACGTATGAATTTCTGGATTATGCCGCGCGCCTGTCCGGCATGAGCAACGGACGGAAGCGTCGTCAGGCGGTTGACGGGATGCTGGAGAGTGTCGGGCTGTTTGACGTGCGGGAACGGTATGCCGGCAGATTGTCGGGGGGGATGAAGCGCCGTTTGGGCATTGCGCAGGCACTGATCCATAACCCGAAGCTGATTATCGTGGACGAACCGACCACGGGACTGGATCCGGAGGAGCGAATCCGCTTTCGTAACCTGCTCGCAAAAATCAGCGAACAGAATGTAACAATCATACTGTCGACACATATTGTAGGGGATATATCGAGTACCTGTAACTGCATGGCCCTGATGAACAGAGGCGAGATTGCCTTTTTCGGTTCACCTGAAGATATGCGCAGGACGGCGGAAGGGAAAGTATGGCGTATGCGGATCAGCGGCGATGACCTGCCTTTGATTGACAGGAAATATCCGGTTATTACCACAATACCGTCGGGAACGGGATGGGAGATTCAGGTCGTTGCCGACGAAATAGAGGGTTATGATGCGGAACCTTGTCCGCCGAATCTCGAACATGCGTACGTATATTATATGGAGAAGAGGTTGAATCGCTGGATTGAGGACTGACAGCGACAGGTGCCGAATTAAACGGGATTTTTTCAGGGAATAAAGAACTAAAGCATGTCCAAACTGCATAATATACTGTCTGTAGCCAGGTACGAGAGCAAGCTTCTGATGCGGAGCTGGTTCTACCGGATCTTTCTCGTGCTGGCGGTCTTATTTTTGTGTATCTTCAATTTAGTGGTGCTGGTCTCCGATGATAGCGGATTTTGGCTGATGAAGGCTTTGCCGGCCAATATCCCCTACGTTAACCTGATGCTTCTGAATACCGGACAGGCTATCATCGCCGTATTTCTGTCGTCCGAGTTTTTGAAATCGGATAAAAAGCTTGATACTTCGGAAGTTTTCTACGTACATCCCCTCAGCAACGCGGAATATGTGATCGGTAAGATTTGGGGGAATCTGGGGATTTTCATCCGCCTGGACCTTTTCATTATTGTGCTGATCATAACATTCAACCTTATTTCCGGCGTGTCCGTTGACTGGATGGCCTACCTCGTTTATTTTCTGCTGATTTGCGTCCCCACCCTGATTTATATTTTCGGCCTGTCCGTCGGACTTATGCTTATACTCAAAAGCCAGGCCGTCACATTTATCCTTCTGCTGGGATACATTGCGCTTACGCTGTTTTATATTGGCGATAAGTTTTATTACCTGTTCGATTATATGGTGTATAATCTGCCTCTGGTAAAATCTACGATTATCGGTTTTTCGAACCGGACGGCGCTGATTAATCACCGCATGATTTACCTTTTACTCGGACTGGGATTTATCTCTCTCTCCATCTTCCTGTTCAGGCGGCTTCCCAATACAAAATACGGAAGTTATCGCTGGCTTTTCCTGTCGCTGGTTTTTGTTTCCGCGGGTCTGTGGGCTTCATACAATCATGTCAGCGCCATCACGAAAGCGGCAAAAATGCGCCGGTTATATACCGAGGTGAACAATCAGTATGTGAACAGCCCGAAAATGGTGATCGATCATTACAATATCAGCCTGGAACAGCATCCTCAAACGGTCTCTTCGGAAGTGGAGATGCGTGCGGTAGCGCTGGAAAAGGCGTCCGTATTTACGTTTTGCCTGAACCCCGGCCTGACCGTGAGCGAAGTGACGGAAAATGATAAAGCAGTATCGTTTACGCGGGATCATCAAATCCTGTCGGTTGATTTCGGACGTGAAATAGATTCGGATGATTCGGTTCGCTTTAAGCTGAAATACAGCGGGACTATTGACGAAGGCTTTTGTTATCTGGATATTCCTGCCGAAATATTGCAGGAGGAATATGCAAAAGAAATGTTCAAGATAGATAAGAAATACAGTTTTCAAGATAAGAACTATTTGCTTTTCACGCCCGAAACGTACTGGTATCCGCGTCCGGGCACCTCGTATAGCAGTGAAAATCCGGATTGGCAGCAGGCTTATTTCAGTCATTTCCGTTTAAAAGTGAAAACGATCAATAACCTGAAAGCGCTGTCGCAGGGAACCATGAAATGGCCGGTCGCTAGAAGAATAACGGTTGAACCCGATAGAACGGAACGGGGTCGCGCCGGATTGACCGATTCCACGAGAAACCGCAGGGTAGACAGGTTTTCCGGAAAAGATTCGACCGGACGCTTTGACCGGAACGCCGAACGAAGGCCGGGCGGGAACCGCGAAGGAAGACCGGATCGGGGTGGGAACCGTGAAGGAAGGCCAGGCAGAGGCGGAAATCGGGAGGGGAGACCTGCCCGGAGTGGAAATGAGAGAAGAGATCGGGGCGAAAGAAGGGGCACAGATTCAGTAGCAGACAAAGGTAAGGCACCGGCGGAGAAAGGGCGGAAGGTGATTACGGAAGTCTCGTACGACAGTATTTTCATCTATGAAACTGATTTTCCGACCCCCTCTCTCACGCTTGTCATCGGGGACTATGAACAGAAGAGTGTCGATGTGGATGAGACGCTTTTCAGTATATGGCATCTGAAGGGGCACGATTATTTCTCGCCGGTGTTTTCCCCGATCGCCGATACGATTCCGGCACAAATCAGAGAGCGCAGGCGTTCGATAGAAAGCGCCTATTCACTCGATTATTCGTTCGGTCGCTTTTCTCTTGTCGAAGTTCCCGTGCAGTTTTACAGTTATGTGCGTACTTGGACGCAGGCACAGGAAGTCATGCAGCCCGAAATGGTGCTGTTTCCGGAAAAAGGCTCTCTGATCAACGAGGCGGATATTGCCAGAGGCATTCGCAATGAAAAAAACTGGGCTGGCGGGGAGATCAGCGAAGAAGAAGCGGCCATACGCACTTTGAATCGATTTATGCGGATGTTTGAGCGAACGGAGAGTAATTTTAACTGGTCGCAGGAACGGGGAGCGATGAATGTTTCCGTGAAACCGAATGCTTATTTTATTTTTCCGCAACTATATAATTTCAGATACAATATTTTTTCCTCCGAGTGGCCTGTCTCCAATCGCTTAATCGAACTGTACCTGCAGGACAAAACGGATAATAACGACTGGATCAGGCAGATGAACGGGATCAGCAATAATGAAAAGGCTAACTTGCTGATGGAACAGTCGCCCTTCAAAGAACTGCTTGCAGATATGGAACAGCGGGATTTACTTGATAATATCACTTCGTTAAAAGCCAGTTATCTGTTTGCTTACGCAGAACGGAATGTCGGATATAAGGAATACAGAGATTCGCTGCGTGCCGTTTTGCAGCGCAATATATTTACCAACTTGAGGTTTGAGAATCTGCTGGATACCCTGGGGATGATTGCCGGCACAGACCTGCGCGCACCGCTTGAAACATGGTCTCATCCGGTTCCTCTTCCCGTCTATGTCGTCGGGACACCGGAAGTCATCCAGATTACGAATCGTGATAAGGAGGTCTTTGTTGTGAAATTGCAGATTACAAATGATTCGGATCACGACGGAGTGGTCAATGTGGAAATAAATATGGGATGGGGCCAGGGAGGAGCAATATACGACCCGCGTGCAAAACGGAAGGTGCCGTTCAAGGCGCATGAAACGAAAAACTTAGTGTCCGTATGGGACGAGGCGCCGCGTAACATCAACATCAACACATTGATTTCGGCAAATTTGCCCAGCCTGATCAATCTTCCGGTAAACAATATCATTCGTGAACGGAACAGACCCGTGGAAGAGGAGGGCGATTTTGTTGTGGAAAATGCCTCTTATGATACGCCCGGAGAGGTGATTGTCGATAATGAAGACTCAACGCTGTTTGTGTTGTCGGCGCCCGATGTCGTGGGTCTTTTACCGCAGTGGCTTGATCAGGTGGATGACAATTCGTTCCGTTATTCGGGCGTGTCGAACTGGCGTCCGCCGCTGCAGTGGACGTTGACCACGAATGATAAATATTACGGCAGACATGTCCGTTCTGCCTATGTGATCAAAAACGGAAGCGGAAGCCAGACCGCAACCTGGAAAATCCCTGTTCTCGACGCCGGACAGTACGACCTGTATTATTATGTCCGCAAGCCGGACGAGCTCCGCAGAGGCCGGAACAGAGACGGTCGAGGCCGTTCCGGAGGAGATGCCGAATATCAGTTTAAAGTACGGTATGACGGCGACGAAGAAAATGCGTACATTAACCTGCAGCGTTCGGAAGAGGGATGGAGTATATTAGGCGCTTACTTTTTCAGTAATGATACGGTACAGGTTGTTCTGAGCAATAACAGTAAGCTGCGTTCCGTAACGGCCGACGCCGTGAAGATTGTCAGAAGATGATGTGGACGCTGTGCTCATTAATAAAGATAAATAGTTGTAAGTAAATTGAACGTTTAACAGTAAACAGTTATGGATGACAAACGGTTAAGGATAAAACTTTTCTGCCTGCAGGTAATTTTTGCGGTAATCTCATTGTTCACATTCACCCATGCCCAGGCGCCGCTTACCATTGAACAGGCGCTGGATATTGCGGAAGAGCGTAACCCGGATTTGAAGGCGTCGAAGCTCAATCTCGAAAGGTATCAGCAGAATCTTGTAGCACAGCGCGCATCGCTAAAGTCCAGATTTTCGCTGGATCTTAATCCGGTCAGTTACAGCAAGTCGAGGAGGTTCGACAACAGGCTGTCGCAGTGGTACACCAATGAAACCTTTAATACGAGCGGTACATTCATGGTGTCGCAGCCGATTTTGCTGACCGACGGCGAAGTTTCGCTTATCAACACGTTCGGCTGGCAAGACAACAACTCGACGGTGGAAGGTCTGAATAACAGTAACAGAGCATTCAGCAATGATCTTTATTTGCGGCTCACACAGCCGATTTTCACTTACAATCGCCGGAAAATGGAGTTGCGGCAGATTGAGTTTGATTATGAAAACGCGGGCATACGGTATGCTTTGCAGCGGTTGAATACGGAGAGAAGCATTACCAATCAGTTTTACACCGTGTATATGGCGCAAAATAACTTGTCCATCAGCAGGGAAGAGCTTAAAAATACGGAGCAGAGTTTTGAAATCATCAAAAATAAGGTGGAGGCCGACTTGTCGGCGCGGGAAGAACTTTATCAGGCGGAACTGAATCTTGCCAACGCACAGTCTGCCGTGGAAGAACGCCTTGTTTCACTTGAAAATGCGAAAGATCAGTTGAAGCAAATCTTAGGGATCGCTTTGAGTGAAGATATTGAAGTGACGGCTGAAATTGAGGTAAGTACTGTCGCTGTCGACTTGGTTCAGGCCGTTCAGAGCGGTCTTAATTCGAGAATGGAACTTCGTCAGCGCGAGATTGATATTGAACTGGGAGAACTTCAGATGATCCAGACCAAAAGTATGAACGAGTTTAAGGGAGACATATCGCTGTCGGTGGGGATCATTGGCGATAACGAAAAGTTCGGCAATATTTATGACAATCCTACCCAAAATCCGCGAGTAGCAATCAGTTTTACCGTTCCCATTTTCGACTGGGGCGAAAAAAAGGCACGGGTAAGGGCGCAGAAAATAGCGCAGACCGTTGCCAAACTTGAACAGGAAAATCAACAAATCAATATTGAGCTTGATGTGAGACAGGTGTGGAGAAGACTTGAAAACCTTCGAACGCAAATTGATATTGCGGAAAAGAGCGTGCGCAATGCGCAGCTTACGTATGATATTAATTTGACGAGGTATCATGAAGGCGATCTTACGGGAATGGAAATCAGTCAGTTTCAGACCCAGCTGTCGAACAGGAAAATATCTCATGCGCAAGCGCTGATCAATTATAAGATTGAACTGCTTAACCTCAAGATTTTATCTTTGTACGACTTTGAAAAGGATGCACCCGTCGTACCGGTCAGAGGATTGGCAGACTGACTGTTGAAAAATTTACCGACCCGAAATAAAACAAGAAATCATTTTTAATATAAAAACAAATCATCGGATGAAGAACAAAGCCCTGTTATTTACGGCAGTTGCCGCACTGCTTACGGCGTGCGGAGGTCAGCCCCAAGGCAGCCAGAACGATATTGAAACGCCTGTCTCCGTACAGGAACTTAAAAAAGGTTCGATCAGCAAGTTGATAAATACGACCGGAACGGTTCAGGCGACTTACAGCGTGGAACTGAGCGCCGAGATGAACGGATTTTATGACCTTCGGACAAATCCCTCCACCGGCAAACCTTACAAGCTGGGAGATGCCGTCAAAAAGGAACAGTTGATCATACGCTTTGAAAACAAAGAGTATGAAAACGGAATTGCACTGGAATCTAAAAAGCTCAGCCTTGAAATCGCAGAACAGGAGCAGAGCAAACAGAAGGCGCTGTATGAAAAGGGAGGCGTTACGCTAAGCGAAATGCGCAATACCGAAGTACGGGTTACCAATGCCCGCTACGACCTGGAGAATGCCACCATAAACCTTGAAAAAATGAGTGTGAAAGCGCCGTTTGACGGAATCATCGTATCTCTGCCGTATTATACGCCGCAAAGCCGCGTGACGCAGGGAAGTCAGATGGTCGGACTGATGGCCTACTCGCACATGTACATGGATATTAATCTTCCGGAAAGCGCGATTGAATATGTAAAATCAAATCAGCCCGTACACGTCACGCATTATACGCTGACGGATACGCTCCGCGGCGAAATAAGCGAACTGTCGCCGGCTATCAGCACGGAAACGCGCACATTCAAGGGAAAAATACTGATCGAAAACAGTCAACTGAAACTGCGTCCCGGTATGTTTGTGAAGGCCGATATTGTGGTAGACAGAGCCGACAGCGCGATTATTATTCCGAAAAATGTTGTCCTTTCAAGAAGAAACAGGAAATATGTCTATATCGTGGAAAGGAACACGGCAATTCTGCGGGATATTCAAACAGGTCTCGAAGATGAAGACAACATAGAGGTTACCGAAGGGCTGAAAGAAAATGATAATCTGATCATCAGGGGATACGAGACTTTGCGCGAAAACAGCCGCGTCAAAGTATTGAAATAAGTCCGGTCGACAGAGTAGATATACCTTTAACATGGCACAGTAAATGAGGAAAACAGTCAGATTTGCGTTAAAAAATCCCGTTACCATCACTATGATTGTGTTGGCAATCCTGCTGCTGGGCAAGATCTCGTATGACCGGCTAAGCGTGGATTTATTGCCGGACATGAATACACCGCGTCTCTTTGTGGAGTTTGAAGCGGGTGAGCGTCCGCCGGAAGAGATCGAAAAAATGTTTGTCGAAAGCATGGAGTCGATGGCTATCCGGCAAAGCGATGTGACGCAGGTATCATCCATTGTCAGAGCAGGATCCGCCCGCATAACGGTGGAGTATGTGCAAAACAAAGATATGGACGAAGCCTTTCTGGATCTTCAGAAAGCAATGACGTCGTTTTCGCGGAATCCGGATATTGAGTCGATCAATATCACCCAGCACGACCCGAATACGGCTCCGGTTATGCTGATTGCCATGTCTCACCATTCGATAACGAATATGGCGGAGTTGCGCAACATGGCGGACAGTTACGTACGCAACGAACTCATTCGTCTCGAAGGGGTGGCCGAAGTAGCCTTGTCGGGGGAAGAGGTACCTGTGTTAACCATAAAAACCGATCCGTATAAATTGAACGCTTTCGGTATTACTATGGAAGAGATCGCTTCGAGGATCGAAACAAACAATCAGACCATTTCCGGGGGACGGGTGAGTGAACTGGGATTGCAATATCTGGTGAAAAGCTCGTCCATATTCACCTCCGAATCGGATTTCGAAAAACTGATCGTCAGCTACAAATCTACGGCGTCAGCCGCGGAAGGCGCCAATCAGCAGAATACGGAATCCGCTGTCAACGCGGAAAGGGCGCCACTCTTTCTGGGCGAACTGGCGACTGTTCAATTTGAAAACGCGCGTCCCGACAATATTGTGCGGATAAACGGAGAACGCTGTATCGGCCTCTCCGTCTACAAGGAGATGCAATTCAACACCGTCAGGGCTGTCGACCTGATAACCCGTCAGCTGAAAGTCATAGAACAGGCATTGCCGGGATACAAGTTCCGGATCGTCAGCAATCAGGGCACCTTTATCAAACAGGCGATCGGCGAAGTGAAGAACAGCGCTCTCCTCGGCATGTTACTGGCCGTACTGGTACTCTTTTACTTCCTTCGCCGGATAGGCACCACCCTTATCGTCAGCCTCTCCATACCCATATCCATCATCGCCACATTCAATATGATGTATTTCAACGGGCTTACCCTGAATGTAATGACGCTGAGCGGTCTGGCCCTGGGGGCGGGAATGCTTATCGACAACGCCATTGTGGTAATTGAGAGTATATTCCGGAACAGGGAACAGGGACTGGATCGCGAAGAGTCGATTGTCAGCGGAACGGCTGAAATATCCGGCGCCGTCATTGCCTCTACGCTGACAACCATCGTTGTATTTATCCCGATTGTCTACCTGCATGGCGCATCGGGAGAGCTTTTCAAGGATCAGGCGTGGACGGTGACATTCTCGCTCCTGTCGTCGCTCTTTGTCGCTCTGCTGGTAATCCCCATGTTATACGACCGGTTATCGGGACGCAAAAAGGCTAAAGCCGAAACAAAGTCGGTACAGTTCAAAGGCTACGGCAATCAGCTTCGGACGCTGCTCAACTACCGCTGGTGGGTGATTGGCGTATCGGCAGCCATACTGGTTATCACCATATTCCTTCTTCCGCTGATCGGTACCGAGTTTTTACCGCGTGCGGAAGGGAAAGATTTTACGGTATCCGTCAAATTGCCGGAGGGGACACGCCTGGAACGAACCGACGCGGTGGTGAATAATCTGGAATACCTGCTCAACACGATAAGCAACGACAGTCTGGCGACGATATACAGCCATATCGGCAAAGGATCTTCGGAAAATGCGATATTCGAAGGCGAACATACGGCAATGATAAAAGTCATCCTGTCCGAACAGAACGTACTGTCGCCCGAATATGTGATCTCGCGCTTTCTGGAAGCGACGGGTAATATAGATGGTCTGGAACTTTCGTTCAGGCAGGACGACCATTCGCTGGGCGAATTTCTGGGAGGCAGTGAAGCGCCCATTGTGGTGGAGGTCAAAGGGGAAGATCTTGATGAAATCGCCTTTCTGACGGATGAAGTTTTGTCACGAATGGCCTCCGTGGAGGGTGTGTACAATACCAAATCGTCGATGGCGGACGGGGCGCCCGAACTTAACGTGCATATCAACCGCACCATCGCGGGGATCAATGACATTACGGTTACCACAGTAATCCAGCAGATCGAACAGCAGCTGCGGGGACGCGAAGCCGGAAAAATGGATTACAGGGGCGAAATGCGCGATATAGTCATCAAAGTGCCGGACATTACCGGGAAGGAATTGGGGAATCTGACAATAAGGAGCGGAAGCCGGGAATTCCGGTTGAATGAAATAGCCACCGTCACCGCCTCTCAGGCGCCGAAAGAGATATTCCGCCGCAATCAAAGCCGCATCAACAGGATCGTTTCCAATATGGACGCCGGCAAATCTCTCGACAAAGTCGCCCGGGAAATCCGTGCAGCCGTCGGCAATATAACGCTTCCCGCCGGTTACTCCGTCACGGTGACGGGGGAAGAGGAAAAACGTAAAGAGTCGATGGACAGTCTTCTGTTCGCCTTACTGCTATCCATCGTGCTGGTGTACATGGTACTCTCCTCGCAGTACGAATCGCTGCTCCATCCGTTCACGATACTGCTGACCATACCTTTCGGACTGGTGGGCGCCGTCATGATTTTCCTGATAACGGGAACTCCTCTCAACATCATGGGTGTGACGGGCATCATCATGCTGGCAGGGATCGCCATCAACAATTCGATCCTGCTGGTGGGACGCATCAATCAGCTGAAGACGTCAATGGAACTGACGGAGGCAATCGTACTGGCGGGACAGCAGCGCGTGCGGCCGATCATCATGACGAGCCTTACGACGATACTGGTACTGTTGCCCATGACATTCGGATTCGGAGAAGGCGCGTCGATGCGCTCGTCGATGGCCGTAGCCGTGACGGGCGGACTCGTCACATCCACGCTGATGAGTCTGGTCGTCATCCCCTGCGTGTACTGTGTCTTTGAACAGATGAAGCGAAGCTTAACGAAACGGACGGAGTGGGAAGAGGAGTAGTAGTGAGAATGAGAGCGGGACATATCAAAAACAGTTTGAGAAGAAGAGGATGAACTTTCTTTTAAACAGGAGAATAACAATCTGCATGTTCTTTATCGCGCTTACCCTGCTGGGGTACGTGTCATACAGACAGCTGCCGGTGGAATTGCTGCCCAATGCGGAACTGCCCATGCTGTTCGTAACCGTCGGTACGCAGCAGGACATGGATCCCGCCTATGTGGAATCGGAAGTGATCATTCCGCTCGAAGGAGCCATCAGTTCCGTGGGAGGAGTCGACAAAATGCAGTCGGAGATCAGCAGCAGACAGTCGTCCATACGCATCGACTTTAAGAGCAATGTGAACTTCAAAACCACCTCGCTGAGGCTGGAAGAGAAGATGAAAGAGGTATCGGCTTCACTTCCCGACGGCTTCAGCGTGCGCGTGCAGAAAATGGACGTGTCGATGATGAACAGTTCATTCATGTCGCTGCAGGTGCGCGGCTACGGCGGGGTTGACCGGATACGCAATATCGTGGACGGGGAAGTGGTCTCCGAACTGGAGAATATCGACGGGATAGCCGCCGTCCAGGTCTACGGCGGGCGCGAGCGGGCAATCGAAATACAGTTAGACAGGGAAGCGAGCAGCGCGTTCAACATCACCCCCTCCCGGATAAGCAGCCTGCTGAGCAGTAATGCACGCGAAAAGGTATTTGTCGGAACCGTCAGAGAGACCGACAGTCAGTATTTCGTACACGTAAATTCGTCATACACCGGCGTGTCGGATCTGGAAAACCTTGTCATTGCCCCCGGCCCCGTCTTTCTGAAAGACATCGCCACGATATTCTTCGACCTGAAGGAGGAAACCTCCTTTAGCCGCGTCAACGGAATGGAAGCAATCTCCGTTTCGCTGGTCAACAGTGCGCAGGCAAATCTGATAGATCTGTCACACCGCACCCTGGACGCCATCGATCAGCTGAATGAACGCCTCGCTCTGCAGGACGTAGAGATCGTCGTAGATTCCAATACGGCCGAAACGATGGAAAACAATATCAATCAGATCATCAATCTTGCCCTGACGGGAGGACTTCTGGCCGTTCTCGTCCTCTGGTTCTTCCTGAAGAACGTCCGGTTAGTACTTCTCATCGTCCTCTCCATCCCGATTTCCGTGTTCACCGCCTTCAACTTCTTCTACTACGCAGGGATTTCCGTCAACAGTCTCACACTCGTCGGGATGGCGCTCGCCGTAGGCATGTTGCTTGACAACAGTATCGTCGTACTCGAAAATATCTACCGGCTCTCAGGCACAGGCATGCCGCCCGGCGAGTCGGTCAGGCAGGGCACAAAAGAGGTCTGGCGTTCGATTGTGGCTGCAACGCTCACCACGATCACAGTCTTTCTGCCCTTCGTCTTTTCGGATAACTTCCTGCTCGAACTCATGGGTACGCACATCG
This sequence comes from Proteiniphilum sp., assembly GCA_031255275.1. GTDB lineage: Bacteria > Bacteroidota > Bacteroidia > Bacteroidales > Dysgonomonadaceae > Proteiniphilum. The sequence continues at coordinate 4,395 of JAIRSV010000038.1, read as the reverse complement.
GCGTATCAATCATCTCGACCCTTCTGGTCTCGCTGGCGGCCGCCCTGCTGTTCGTGCCGATGGCGGCTTACTTTGTGCTGCGCGGCAAACAGAGCGGAAGCGTCTTTTATGAGAAAATATCCCTCTCACAACGTCCGGTACAGATATACCTCGTACTGCTGAAGAGCTGTATGCGAAATCCCGGCGTAACCATTTTCGGCTCGATCATACTGCTCTTTCTCACCCTGATCCTGTCGCTTACGGCGTCCACGCGGCAAAACAGAGAGGTGGATTCCGACCGCTTCAATATCTATATCACCATCTCGGAGAGTACGCTGGAGAATACCGACAATATAGTGGCGCTGCTGGAGGAACGTCTGGAGGAGATTCCCGAAAAGAAAGACATTATCAGCCGCGTGAGTGCGGAAGAGGCTGTGCTGACACTCGTTCTGCAGGAGAACTTCCAGAAGATCGGAAAACGCAAGATCCCCGATATAAAAGCGGACGTGCAGTCCAAAATTCCGACCGTGACCCCGATTGCAGGCTCAGCGGAAATCACCGTGGCGAGCGCCGCGGGAGGCGGACGGAATGACGCCGGCGAACTGAGCGGCATGGCCGGCTTCATGAGCCTGCTGGGCATCGGAGACAACCAGGAACGGATCATCATCAAGGGAACAGATTATGAAATGATGCAACTGGTAGCCGAAGACATCCGTTACCGGATAGAGCAGCAGGAGTATATACAGAATACCCGAGTCACCTTCACGCGCCGCCAGCCGGAGATCCTGCTCGACTTCGACCAGATCCTGCTCACCTCATACGGCATTACGCGCGCCGGCATCGTGGCCGGACTGTCGGAACTGAATACGGAATTTTCATCCGGCACCACGTTCAAGGCCGGCGACGAATCGTATGACGTCATCATCCGCGACAAGACGCCCGAAGAGGAGGAAGAGCAGCAGAGAAAGCAAAAAACGACAGACGACCTCAAAGCCGTACAGATAATGAATACCGGCGGAGGCCTGCACGACCTGAAGGATATAGCCACGATCAACAAAGGCTTCGGACGCTCCCGCATCACACGCGTCAATCAGGACAAGCAACTGGAGGTACGTTACGGATTTCTGCGAAGCATCGAACAGTCTGAAACACTCCTCGAAGGCTATCGCGCCGACATCGACGAACTGATTGCCGGCTACAACCTGCCCGCCGGCGTAGCCATCGAAGTCATTCACGAAGAAGACCGGTTTGCCGACTTCAAATTCCTCATCCTCGCCGCCTTCCTGCTCATATTCATGATCCTGGCGATAGTATTCGAATCCGTCTCCACCCCCCTCGTCATGCTCTTCTCCGTTCCGCTGGCCGCCGTCGGCTCGCTGCTTGCACTGATCATCACCGGCAACAGCCTCCTGAACGCAAATACGCTGATGGGATTCCTCATCCTGCTGGGCGTGGTAGTCAACAACGGCATCATCCTGATCGACTACGCAAACATACTCCGGAAAAGCGGATTCCGACGCGAACGGGCACTGATGACCGCCGGACTCTCACGCATCCGTCCGATCCTCATCACCGCCATCACCACGATAATCGCCATGCTGCCCCTGGCCATGGGCGACACGGAATATGCAGGCGCCATCGGCGCCCCGTTTGCCATCACCGTAATCGGCGGCCTGACGTTCTCCACCCTGCTGACCCTGGTGATCATCCCGACGGTGAACGTGGGTCTGGAAAACGCACTGAAATGGTATCGCACACTGTCCGTCAGGACAAAAATAATCCACCTCGCACTCTTCGCCGCCGGCGTGACATGCATCCTTCTCTACGGCGGCAGCCTGCTCTATCAGACACTCTGGCTCACGGCCCTCACCGCCCTCATCCCCGGAGTAACCCGGTTTGCACAAACCAGCCTGCGTCGCGCCGGCGCCGGCATCACAGATACGGACGGAGAAATACAGATCGAAGTACGCAGTCTGGTGAAGATTTACGACCGCGCAGGACGCTTCGCGCGTGAATGGAACAGCGGCCCGGAAGCCCGCCGGCGCCGGGGAGAGAGCGACCTCAACCATTCGCCGAAAGACCTTGCCGCCATCCTCCCCCTATTCATCCTCTGGGGATTCGGCCTCTACTTCACCTGGATCTACGTCGAAAGCAAACTCTGGAGCTACCTCCTCTCCTTCGCCATGTACGCCGCCACCCTCAGCCTGTGGCACAGGATACGGACATACCTCTACGGCCGCTACCCCGGAAGCCGGACGGTGAAACAGATCAACCGCCTCATCTTCCGGCTCACCCCCCCCCTCATCCTCCTCGCCCTCCACGGCCGGCTGCACAACCTCCCGATGCTGCTGGTGACCGGCGCCCTCTGGGGCCTGGGCATCGCCATATACGTCACATCCCGCTACCTGTATGCCGGCAACGTCAACATCGAACGCATCACCGGCCGGTTCGCCGGACTGAAACGCTCCTGGTTCCGCCTGGTCAAAACCATTCCGTTCATCGGCAAGCGCCGCCGCCCCTTCAAAGCACTGCGCAGCGTATCGTTCGACATCCGGACAGGCATGTTCGGACTGCTCGGCCCCAACGGCGCCGGAAAATCGACCCTCATGCGCATCATCACCGGCATACTGGAACAGAGTTACGGAAACATCCGAATCAACGGCCTCGACACCCGCATACACCGCGAAGAGCTGCAAAGCCTGATCGGTTTCCTGCCGCAGGAATTCGGCACCTACGAAAACATGACAGCACGAGAATTTCTCGACTACCAAGCCATCCTCAAAGGACTGACCGACACCCGAGAACGCCGCGAACGCATCGACTACCTGCTGCGAGCCGTACACATGTATGACCGCCGGAATGACCGGATCAGCTCCTTTTCGGGCGGGATGAAACAGCGGACAGGCATCGCCCTGATACTGCTGCACCTGCCGCGCATCCTCGTCGTGGACGAACCTACGGCCGGACTCGATCCGCGAGAACGCATCCGTTTCCGCAACCTCCTCGTCGAACTCAGCAAAGAGCGCATCGTCATCTTCTCCACCCACATCATCGAAGACATCTCCAGCTCCTGCAACCAGGTAGCGGTAGTCGACAAAGGCCAGCTGAAATACTTCGGGAAACCCGAGAAGATGGTAGACCTGGCCACCGGCAAAGTATGGCAGTTCCTGATCGACAGAGAGCTGTTTGAAGAAAAGCTTGACAAGTCACTGGTAGTACACAACATCCAGGAAGGCGACCTCATCCAGGTACGCTACCTCTCCGGACAAAAGCCCACGCCCGACGCCATGCCGGTGGAAGCCAACCTGGAAGACGCCTATCTGTGTCTGCTGAAAAACATTTGAAGCGATATGAACATCACAAAATACACCACCCTGACAGCCGCCATCATACGGCATAATCTGAAGATAATATTTGCCGGGAAATTCCTCTGGTTCATGCTGGCCGCCTTCACGTTTTTCGCCTTCTTCATGTTCCGTCAAGCATGGGATCGGGCCGAAATCAGCGACGCCACCATCTATAACCTCCTTCTCTTTCCCTGCCTTCTGCTCATCTTCTATCCCACCGTCTTCGGCATTCAGCACGACGAAGACAGCCGGATCCTGGAAATCATCTTCGGCATCCCCGACTACCGCTACAAAGTATGGGGCATACGTCTGCTGATAATCTACATGGCCAATTACCTCACCCTCGTCCTGTTCAGCAGCATCGCCAGGCTGCTGCTCTACCCCGTCGGCGTGTACGAAATGGCCGCTCAGCTCATCTTTCCGATGCTGTTTTTCGGCAACCTCGCCTTCATGTTCTCCACGCTCATAAGGAGCGGCAACGGAACCGCCGTAATCATGATACTGCTCGGCCTGACATTCTTTATCTTCATGAACATCAACCCCCGGATGAACAGCACATACTGGAATATTTTTCTGAATCCCTTTTCCACGCCCGCCAACACACACCCCCTGATCTGGCAGCACACCATCCTCAAGAACCGTATATTTCTGACGGTCGGCAGTGCCGTATGGCTGTTGACCGGCTTTCTCAACCTGCAGAAGCGCGAGAAATTTGTGTAATACGCTCCCGCACATCCGCGTCCGACCGCCGTTCGGTTCGAAGCGTAGAAAACCAGCTCGGGGAACGCCGGAGCGGCAAAGTTGTCTGAACTGTGATTCTTCTGATTTACATGATTTACATGATTTGCATAACCAATGCACCAAAAACAAACCAGCTCGGGGAGCGCCGGAGCGGCAAGGGGCGGGAGCACCCGCCCCGACGAGCGATAAAGAAAACAGGGCAAGGCGATGCCTTGCCCTGTACATTATATATATGGCCGTCGCGTAGCGACGGTATAATCATGTAAATCATGTAAATCAGAAGAATCACAGTGCAGACAATTAACAAAGAAATCGCTTAATAAAGAAA
>JAIRSV010000037.1 GCA_031255275.1 Proteiniphilum sp. | reverse complement strand
TATATATAATGTACAGGGCAAGGCCATGGCCTTGCCCTGTTTTCTTTTTCGTTCGTCGGGGCGGGTGCTCCCGCCCCTTGCCACTCGGGCGCTCCCCGAGCTGGTTGTTTTTGCCACTCGGGTGCTCCCCTCTACATTCCTTTTATCACCAGCAGCGGCGTATCGGAATGAAATATCATTCTCCGGGCAATTCCCGGATTGAATATCCTGGCGAAGATATTGCGCCGCGAACTCGACAGAGATATCATGTCAATCCTGTGATCGTCTGCAAACTTGTCCAGCGTCACCTCCAGCCCCTCATCATTCTGGTCGAGCAGCCTGTACTCGATCTGCGACTGGGGATAGAGGTCGGAAAAACGTTTCTGTACGCCCGACAGTTTGATTTCGTTCCACACGTCCTCCTTCTTGGAGATATGCGCCAGATAGACTTTTACGGGACTGGAATGTAGAAATTTCATCATAATATCGAACGCCTTAAACTCACGTTCCCGGAAGTTGGTGAGGAAAACAACGGTTTTCATTTCGGAAAGACTTCTCGCTTTAGCCCCCTCGGGAATGGCGAAAACGGGCGTCCTGCAACCTTCCATCACTTCGGCGGTGACGCTTCCGATAAGATCGGGTTCCTTGGCGTTTTTCCCTCTCGTTCCCATCACGATGGCCGTCGGGCACATCATCCTGGAATAGGTGACGATTTCCTCTTCGGGCAAACCCTCTATCAGAGCGGTCTTATAGGCTATCTGCGGTATGGAACCCGAGGCTATTCTGTGTTCGATCTTTTCCTCCAGGTTCCGCATCTCTTTTTTCGTCCTCTCTCTGATGTCCTGCAGAAGGTCTTTGTCGGCCGTCTGCAGGGTGAAGGAGTCTCCAAAGGGAATCGACGCGGGATAGAAGGGGGTGAAAAAAGCATGAAGCAGTTTCACCCTGCAGTCCATGTCGCGCGCCAGGCGGAATCCGAATTCGCACGCTGCCAGAGAATAATCGGAGAAATCTACGGGTATGAGGATCTCTTTCTTCGTTTTTTTCCGTTCCCTTTTCCCTCCGCCTGACGTGAAGTCTGCCTCTTCGATGATCCGGAGCGCCCTGGGGAGGTCATTTTCGTTAATTCGCACGCGCACGTTTCCGGGCACAACCGGATCGATCACCTGTACACCGTGTATGACTGCCGGAATACCTTCCGATTCGAGGATCGATTTCAATATACACGCTTTCTCATACGTATGAATGGCGACGGTAACCGGTTTCCCGTTTTTTGCATCGCTTTTTTCCTTATCTTTTCCCATGCTGCTTATTTTTTTTTGAGGGCATCCGGGAAGTTGTTACTTCGCGAATGCCCCCGTTAATACAAAGATAAAATCCGGTACAGCGCTTTCTATTCCACCTCCCGGACTTCCACCGAATCAGGTTCGGGGTAGTCCTTAAGGCCGAGAATATTCAACGCCTTGTCAAAAATCGTGGTATCGTCGAGAACGACAATACCGCCGTTGGGACCGGGTTCGATATGTATACCCGCACTCCGGCCTTCTTTGTAATTGTATCCTCCGAAATAATTTCTTACGGTTTCGGGCCTCATGCCCAATTCCTCGGCTATCCGGTGGATACTGCCGTCGGGGAGCTTATCTTTCAGTTCTCTCAACGCGTTAAAAGTGATTGTTCTTGCCATGGCTTCTTCTTTTTTTATCATTAATTTAATACTATAATTTGGAAATCCATTCATGCCATAAACATACGCAAAAAAACAGAGAAACCAAATTTTTTACATCAGAATCTTTGCGAAAACAGCTCCTTTTCATTTCTTATAACATCTTCAATGAGGCAGGGTTGCCAAAAAAGGGCTGAAAACGGCAATAATGACCATATACAAAATAATGAATACGGCCAGCAGCGAACCCTCTTTTTTGCCGTAGGCGCTTTCCCGGCGGGACGGCGCGGGACGGATGATGATTTTCCTCAATGCCATATACATCCCGTACAGGAGGAGTGCGAGGAGCGACCCCACGATCATTCCCGCCACAATATCCGAAATAAAATGCACTCCCAGATAGATGCGGGTATAGCTGTTGACGGTCGCCCAGAGCAGCGAGCTGATCGTGAGCAGGCGATTGGCGAATACCAGGGAAAGGAACACGGCCAGCCCGAAACTGTTGGTGGCGTGTCCCGAAATAAATCCGTATCTGCCACCTCTGTAACCGTTCATTATATCCACCGAGTCCTTGAAGTCGGGGTGATGGGTGGGACGAAAACGCTCGAAGAATGGCTTAAAGAAGGAGGAGGATACCTGGTCGGTTACCACAAACAGGAGAATAAAGAAAATCGTAACCAGGATGGCCTCTTTCCGGCGCGTCCGGTAGAAAAAGAGGAAAAGGATGAAGAGAAAGAGCGGGATCCAGATAAACCGGCCGCTGACGGTCCACATCACGTTGTCAAAAAAAGGCGATTCGCTGCCGTTCAGGGCGAAAAACAGATCGCGCTCAACGGGGAGCAGGCTTTCTACAAATTTTTTCATATCACCTCCACGTTTTGCCGGTGAATCCAGCCTACGCTGCCGTCGGCTATCTGAATTTCGAACCAGTTTTCGTCGCTGTTCCTGATCCTCACCTTTGTGCCTTCGTGCAATTCGAAGAGTTGATTGCTGTTGGCGTAAGGCGAAGCGTTGACCGGTGCGGCTCCCGTCATCACAATGGCGGAATCCCGCCGGAGGCGTTCGTTCTTTTGGCTGAAGGCAAAGATGTTTGCCGTAATCACCAGCAGAAAGAGTGTGATGCCTGCATAAAAAGCACTCTTCCTTGCCCAAAGCGGGCGCATGAAAAGATAAACAGCTACACAGGCCAGGAACAGAATGAAAAACAGAATACCTGTCGCAGCCCAGCCGTTGGAGCTGAACACATTCCTGATGCCTCTGAACCAGTTGGCGAGAAAAAGATCGCCGGCCGTATTGATACGGTCTACGGTACGGTTCTGCGCAAACCGGAGGTTGTGCCGGATGTCACCGTCTCCCGGATCGAGAAGCAGCGCTCTTTCGTAGCAGAGGATTGCTTTTCCCAGCCGGTTATCGCGGAAACAGGCATTCCCCAGGTTATAATAGAGCTGGGCGGAGACTTTGTCTTCAGCCACACCCCGCGCTATAATTTCTTCGTAAAGCGCGATGCTTTCCCCGTAGTTCTGGTCGCGGTATGCCCGGGCGGCAGCCTCAGGCGTACTTTCCGGCTCCTGTCCCGCCGCCGTCCCGGCAAAGGCGCACAGGATCGGGATAAAAATTAATATATTGCGTATCATATCCTTAGCGTTTCATGATTTTATTACATCTGCCTGACATCTTCTTCTCTCCTTCCTGCCTTTCTCAATCTGTTTTCCATCTCCTCGATGGCACCCATCGCACCGTTGTATATCCGATCCATCTCCGCACTGCTTTCGGCAGGGGCATACCGTGCAAATTCGCAGGTATCCAGGATCTCTATAAACTTGCCCGTCAACTGTTCACCGATTCCCTTTCGCGACAGTTCCTCTTCGATATTGTTTCTCGAAAGGCGCGCCAGCGGGATGGAAAGCTTGTCGCTGAAATATCCCCATATTGCGCGGAGAACTTCTTCGTAAAAATGCTCTTTGTCCTGTTCGCGGAGGTAGCCGTTCGCCGCTTTCAGTCTCTTGATAGCCATCTTATTCGCCCTCCGGGTACGCATCAGCGCTACGTTTGCATTTTCACGCGCCTGCTTCCGGTTGATGATGTAAAACAGGATCAGTACCGTCAGCGGAACCAGGTACCACAGCCAGTAGTTGAGCGAACCTACAAAGAAGGCGGTCCCCGAAAGATAGGCCGGTTCACCGGTTTTCAGGAAACGTATATCCTGCTCTACCTTCACGTCCTGGCGGTTCACAAAGGTATTCGCCACACTGCCGCCCTCTCCCTTCGTTATCTGCAGTTTCTGTTCGGGCACGGTCAGCGTCTCGTACCTGTTTCCGTTCGGATTGAAATAGCTGAATTCCACCGCCGGTATCGTATACTCTCCTTCGTAACGCGGGATAGCCATATATTCTATCTTCCGGATTCCGGTCAGTCCGTTGGTCGTCACATTCAAAGAGTTGGTGATGGTCGGATCGTACGATTGGAAATTGTCGGGAAACGCTATTTCGGGATTCCGGATCAGCTTAAGATTCCCCGTGCCCGATATTTCCAGCGTCATGGTGACTGCTTCATTGGCCTTTACTTCCGTAGAATTAATGCCGGACTTCAGGGTGAAGGTGCCCACTGCGTTGGCATAACCGGCCGGTCTGTTTGCCGGAAGGGGTTTTACGTTGATGGACAGTGGATTTGTAACCAGTTCTTTCTTCACATCCACCATCACCTCCTGTGTGCCGAAGAAACTGGAAACCTTCCTCCCCGACGGAACCGAAAAGACCATCTCCAAACTTCCGCGAGGGATGGTCATCTGTCCCGAACGCTGAGGGAACAGCAATGTTTTGCGAAGATCGGCCGTGTAATAGTTTCGTCCGTTATACCGCTCCAGTTGCAACTGCAGGTTCGACGGAAGATTAACCTCCTCCACCATAAAACCTTCAAATTCGGGAAACTGTATCTTCCCGAAGTTAACCACGTTCAATACGGTATAAAAATAAAGCCTGAACGTAACGGTAAATCCTTCCTGCTCATAGGGGTCGTTTTTGGAGACGATCGCTCTGATAAAAGCATCATCGGAAGAGACAGTCTTTGCGCCGGACGAACGCCCCTCAGTCCTCTGCGGCGGTGATTCGTCGGGAGGGAGCACCTTTATTTGCAGGGAATTGGATTCGTAATTGCTCCCGTTCACTTTGATGGAAGCGGGAGAAATGGTGAATGTTCCCGCTTTTTTCGCCATCAGGGTATAGGTATAGGTAACGGAATTCTCGGAAGTGGTTTTACCGTTCACTGTATGCTCGCTGAAGCTGAGGGATTCGGTGGGGCCGAACAGAATATCAAAATCGGGAATATCAGGCAGGCGAAGATCTTTCCCTCTCTCGTTCAGGATATAGCTCAGCCGGAACTGTTCCCCTTCAACCACCGTCGCCGGCGCGGATGCTTTGAATGTTACCTGTCCGGATACCTTATCGGCACCGGTAATCAGCACCGCGAAAAGAAGAAAAAACGCATAGATCTGTTTCATTCGGTTTATTTAATCTTTAGCTTTTCGTTTTTAATTTATCAATATCTCGATTCATTGGCGCATTTTGTATTTCTACCAATTCTTGTTGTTTCTCCTGTTATCTTCGGCCTGTTCTTCTCTCTCTGCGGCCTTTATCTTTTGCACTTTCTCCTGGGTTTCCCGCTCGTCCTGTTCTATTGCCTGAAGCAGTTGACGGGCGTTGTCGCGCGACATCTGTTCGGGTTGATCCGGCTGTTCGACGCGTTGTTCCCGATTCTGTTCATTCTGTTGCGGCTGCTGTTGTTGCTGTTGGTCTTGCTCCTGCTGTTGCTGCTCCTGCTCCTGTTGATCCTGCTCTCCTCCTCCCTGCTCATCCTTATCTCTGATCATCTTCTGCACGACCGCCAGATTATAGCGCGTCTCATTGTCCTGAGGATTCAATCGCAATGCCATTTTATAGGCTTCCATTGCGTTTTGCAGATCTTTCTTTTGCAGTGTCGCGTTTCCTATATTATGCCATCCGGCAGAGGCTTCCTTCGGTTTTTCCCGTTCCAGTGAAATATAGTGGTTGTATTTCTCGATAGCCTGATCCCACTCTTTTTGCCGGTAAAGCGCATTCCCGAAGTTGAAATTCGCTTCTTTGGACGCGGCGTTTCCTTCTATTGCACTTTCGTAGGACTTGGTGGCATCGGAAAATTTTTCCTGCCGGTACTCCTTATTCCCTTTGCGAATATCCTTCCTGACGTCTCTTTGCGCGGAGACCGTCACGGAGGTGATCATCCCCGACAAGAGAAATAGGATACATTTTATAATAGACCTGTTCATTCGACTATTCTTTACAAACTGTAATCTGTTTTTAGGACGATACATTATCTTTTTTCCTCCTTCTTATCAAATACCCTCACGTTTTTGAACAGCGGATTTTTCTTGTCGTACACAAGTATCTCTGCCAACAGTATGAGCAGGAGTATCCAGGCAAGCAGGGGAAATTTTTCATCGTATTCCGAATAGGTAAGGCTGGCGGTCTTACCTTTTTCCAATTCATCAAGCTGTGCTTCCAGTGCCCGGATGGCGTTGCCTGAGTTGTCGGCGCGGACATACAATCCGCCGCCGCTCTGTGCTATCTCCATTGCCGTCTGTTCGTTCAGGCGGGACACTACCACGTTGCCCTCGGAATCTGTCATGAAGTTACGGCCATATTCCGTAGCGGGGATGGGCGAACCGTCGGGCGAACCGATCCCTGCCACGTTGATCATCACGCCGGCTTTTGCCGCTTCCGCAGCAATATCAATGGCGCTTCCGCCGTGATCTTCACCGTCGGTGATGATCACCATTGCCTTGCTCATCTCCCGGTCGCTCGAAAAAGAACTCATCCCCAGGCTGATTGCCTGTCCTATCGCGGTGCCCTGTATCGGGACGAGGCTCGGGTCGATGCTGTTAAGGAATATCTTTGCCGACTGCGTGTCGGACGTCAGCGGCATCTGTACATACGCCTCTCCTGCAAATACGATCAATGCGATCTTATCGTTCCTGCGCAGGTCAATCAGCCTCGACAGGATCTGTTTGGCGCGCGCCAGTCTGTTGGGTGACACATCTTCGGCCAACATCGAGTTGGATACGTCAATGGCTATCACCAGTTCGATCCCGTCCTTCTCTACTGTCTCCACTTTTGTGCCGAACTGCGGACGGGCTATCATGAAAATGCCGGCGCACAGGGCGACGAAGATAAGCCAGAACTTCAGGTAGGAACGTTTCAGGGAGAGTTCGGGCATCATCATCTTGAGTGTGACCAGATTCCCCATCTTCTGCACGTCTCTTTTCTTTCTGATGTTCAGGTAGACATATATCGCCAGCAACAGGGGCATGGCGAAGAACAACCATAAATATTCCGGATTTCCGAATCTAAACATATCTGTCGCTTTTTATTTCAAGGTACGCTTCTTAGCCACGTCCTTCGCAGTAACAACTCCAGTAATATCAATCCCAGGGCAGCCAGCGCAAACGGCAGGAATAATTCCCTGTGGCGCGTCACATGCTGTACGCTGATCAGGTGTTTCTCCATTTCATCTATCTCGTCATACACCTGGCCAAGTCCTTCGGTGTCCTGTGCCCGGAAGTATTGCCCCCCAGTCATCGCGGCAATCTCGGTAAGCGTTTTCTCGTCAATATCCACGGGCATATTTTGTATCTTGATTCCGTATGGCGTATTACTAGGCGTAGGGGCCATTCCTTTGGTTCCCGCCCCGATCGTGTAAACACGAATGCCGTAGGAACGTGCCAGGTCGGCAGCGGTAAGGGGCGCTATCTGGCCGCTGTTATTGGTTCCGTCGGTAAGCAGGATCACCACGCGCGATGCCGATTCACTATCTTTCAGCCGGTTCACCGA
>JAIRSV010000152.1 GCA_031255275.1 Proteiniphilum sp. | reverse complement strand
GCGCAGCACGAATAACGCGAAGCAGATTCAGTACCAGTTATTACCTCTGTCGTAAGGTGAACTGTGTTCATCCCATTTCAGATCCTGCAAAAGCGACGAATTGGCTCGAATGGTAAAGTTATAAGACTTGTAGGGGCCGATGGGAATGAAACTGGCCGACATACTCCAGCAATGCAAATTCCGGGTAAGCGTACAGTTGAGATTCGTAAACTTCTTCTGATCGAAATTATAATCGGTATTGAAAGTAAAATTCCAGTTCTTTGTCGGCTGAATGGAACCGTTCAGACCAAAGTTGTGGGTGAGCTTTCCGTTATACTCCATGCGGTCACGGTTAAAGTCCCCGTACCCATACCGCAGAGAGTAGTTGAATGAGAGATTCCAGTTAACCGTATTCTTCAGGTAACCATCGCTGTCAATCTCCCCCTCACCATCGTCAGCGCCGGGCATACTCCTCCTTCCAGCCTCCTCATACGGGTTAGCACCAATAGTACCGTCGTCCGGCAAAATCGCCGCGTCTCCGCCACCCTCATTCGCGCCGGTACTCCTGTCCCCGCGGCTGAACCATCTTTTGAACGTTTCCGGATTAAGGGAATAAGAAAAGGAGGAACCTGTACTCATCAACTTCCCGAAACCTTTCCCGTTCGCAATCCTCAACTTGTTCACCTTCCTGGGAGAACCGTTATGATCCAGCGCATAAAGATAAGGATCCCAAACAGCATTCAGACTGAGGGTATACGACTTGGAAAATTTCAGGCGCACATTCGAGTTAATATTACTCCACTTCAAGGAATCGGCCATCATGTTATAACTGAAGTTAATCCCCAGGTCATCAATCAGACTGATCTTCCTCACCCCCGTAGAATCCCTGTCGCTCCGCACCTTCATCTCAAGGTTATTCTTGAAGTCAAAGCCGACACTCCCGCTCTTCCCCGTGGGAGCCGTCCCGAATATCATGGAGGAATAGGGCGAGTAGGTATACTCCACATCCTCACCATACTCGTTTTTGTAAGTATAAGTCTCGAAGAAATCATATTTCGGATCACCGAAGTCCGGACGGTAACTCAGGCTGATGCTGGGCGAAAATACGTGCCGGATAGCCTGCACCCTGTCACCGAAAATCTTCCAGGGAATAAACATCCCGTAGAATTTAGTCTGAGCGCTGAGCGACGTGCTGTAGTCATACACACGCCTCAGCCCGTGTATGGTATCCACCGTGACGTGCCTTTTGGCAACAGGATCCCACGCCTGCTTGTGCGCCCCCGTATACCAGCGCTCGGTATAGTTGAACGACGGCGACAGCTGGATGAAGTCAAACAGCGTGAAAGTAGCGCTCACCGGGATGTTGTGACGCATACCGTTTGTCCAGTCGCGGATAATGTTCGCTTTCAGGAATCGGTCCTCCTTGGTCGAGATAGAATTCCGGAACTCCCCCGAATAGCTCATCGATATTTTTTCGAACCACCGTTCACTCCCCACCACGTTTTTTCTTTTGAAAGGATAAATACGGCTCATGTTAGCCGAAAGGTTAGGCGCCGTGACGGCAATCGTAGAGTCTCGCGACACCTGGTTGATACTTATGTTGGCCGAGAGGCTCCAGGGCGAATCGGGAAAACGCTGCGTAAGGTTTATGCTGGAACTCTTGGTATTGTTCGACGCTTCCCGCGAGTAGAGCCGGCTGAGATCCCGGTGATTGTTCCTGCTGGTCGAGAAGTTCACGCTCGCCGAGAGGGTACGGTACATGTTGGATTTCGGATCCTGCGAATGAGTCCAGTTAATGCGGAGATCCTTCGCCACCGAATAAGCCTCCGGCACACTCTCCTTCAGCTCCCTCTCCCCGGTGACCGTAGTGAGGTAATACATATTGAAGTTCCCCGAATACTTGTACCGTTTGCGGTAGTTGGAACGCGCACCCACGCCCCACGACCCTTTTGTGTAAAGCTCACCCGTAACGGCAAGATCAATATAATCACTCAGCGCGAAATAGTACCCGCCGTTATGCAGATAAAACCCCCGCGTCATCTCCTCCCCATAGCTCGGCATAATGATCCCCGACGAATAGGTTTTCGTAAAGGGAAAGAACGCAAAGGGAAGCACAATCGGGAAAAGCGGCACATCAGCCACCACCAGCCAGGCCGGGCCGGTCACGACATCCTTGTTGGGACGCACCTTAGCCCTCGACAGGTTCAGATAAAAGTGCGGATGATCATAATGGTCACACGTAGTATACTTTGCATTCCGCATGTAAAACGAATTGTCGGCATTCATCTTCGCCTCCCTGGCCACGATATGTCCATCTCCCTGCTGCGTGATCACGTTATGGATAAAAGCCTTCCGCGTGTCGAAGTTATACCGCACATTCTTCATCTCATACTCCATCTCCCCCTCCGAAAAGACAGGATAACCAAACTCCTTCCCCACCGAATCAAGCCCGAAGGTGGAAGAAATAAGATTACTGTCCATATCCATAGTAATAAACTCCCCCTTGATGGACAGGTCACCATACTTAATGTCGGCATCCCCGTAGAGATACCCCATATTGTCGGCCGTAAATATCATGGAATCCTGCGCCGTATAAAACACCGACGTCTCCAGCACCTGCTTAACGGAAACGGAATCGGGACTTGTCGCAGAAAGAGAATCGGGAACCGTCACAGAGAGAGAATCCGGGATCGTCACGGAAAGAGAATCGGGAACCGTCACAGAAAGAGAATCCAAAGCCGGCAGCGTCCGGACAGAGTCAGGCAGAAGCGGCAGCGCCGGAATTTCGGAACCCTTTCCCCCTGACGAATCGGAGGGAACATCCCCGGACGAGACCGGTTCGGAAACAGCCGTCGTATCCGTTACGACGGCTGCCTTCCGGACAAAACAGCCTTGCAAAAAGACGGTCAGCACAAAATAGATGGATATATATCTTAATAATAGCCTCATGCGGAATCAGCAGTTAGCGTATGATTTCTGAACGCAAAACTACGCATTAATGAATTAATTCGCAGCAAAAAATAATAAAAAGAAACTTAAGACCGGTCGATAAGCGCCTTTTTAAGCAGACAGAAGTCGTTGGGCAAACGGACAGAATGTCTCCTTCGCCGCATGAAAGCGGCAAGAGCGTCCGGTATCTGCACAGACGTTCCGGTACAGGCTTCCACCGTTTGGCCGAACTTGGCCGGATGTGCGGTAGCGAGGAAGACACCCGTTTCGCCGGATCTTTTACCCTCCTTCAGCGCCAGGCAGGCACACGCCCCGTGCGGATCGAGCAGGTACCCCGTCCGGGAATGGACGTTTTTGATGGCAGCCCTGATTTCGTCGTCCCCGTAGCGGTAAGACGCAATGTCGCCGGAGATTGCTTCGTGCGAATGACGGTAGAGGTCGAGGATACGGTCGAAATTGCTGGGAGCCCCCACGTCCATAGCGTTGGCGACGGTCTGCACCGAAGCCCTCGGCGCATACTTCCCGCTGCGGAGGTATTCGTGGAAAACGTCATTCCGGTTGTTGGCAGCGATAAACCTCTCCACGGGCAAGCCCATCCTTTTGGCGAAAAGTCCCGCCGTAAGATTCCCCAGATTGCCGCTCGGCACGGAAAACACAATCTTTCCGGCCGCCGGCGTCCGTTTCATCAGCTGCGCGTAAGCCAGAAAGTAATAGAACGATTGCGGCAGGAAACGGGCTACGTTGATAGAGTTGGCCGACGTGAGATTCAGCCTTTCGTTCAGTTCCCCGTCCATAAAGGCAGACTTCACCAGCGCCTGGCAGTCGTCGAAAGAGCCGTCCACCTCCAGCGCGACGATATTTTGTCCCAGCGTGGTAAACTGCGCCTCCTGCATATCGCTCACCTTTCCCGAAGGATACAGCACGAATACTCTGATCCCCTCCATTCCCAGAAAGCCGTTGGCCACGGCGCTGCCGGTATCCCCCGAAGTGGCCGTGAGTACGTTCACCTCCTCCTGCCTCTCCCTGACGAAATGCGACAGCATCCGCGCCATAAAGCGCGCCCCCACATCCTTGAAAGCGAAAGTGGGACCGTGAAACAGCTCCAGCGCATAAATATCCTTTTCTACTTGCCTGAGAGGTATCTCGAAACTCAAAGTGTCATCGACAATGGCGTCTAATTTTTCTTTTTCCAGGTCGTCCCCGAAAAACTTTTCGGCTACGGTTTCGGCAATTTCCGTGAAGCTGAGATTCCTTATTCCGTCAAAAAACTTTTGAGGAATCTGTGCGATTCTCTCAGGCATATAAAGTCCCCCGTCCGGAGCCAGCCCTTTTACAACAGCTTCCCGCAGCGAAACAGCGGGCGCTTTTTTATTTGTACTGTAGTATATCATACTCTAATTGATGTCGAAGAGCGCTTTCATAAACCGGTCGCCGCAGAGAAGCCCGTAACATCCATCCTTCGCCGCAAACTCGTCGTAGACCCTGACCCTGTCGGGCACGATCCCCCGGTGATAGATAAGGAAGGGAACAGGTTCGCACGTATGCGTCCGTCCGGCGCAGGGCGTGGGATGGTCTGGCAGAATGGCGATAGCAACCGGCTCGTCCCACCGTGAAGTCTCTTCATAAACAGTCTTTACAATCCGTGAATCCAGGTACTCGATGGTTTTCACTTTCAGAGACGCGTCCCCCTCGTGTCCCGCCTCGTCGCTGGCTTCGATGTGCAGGTATACGAAATCTTTTTCCCTCAGCGCTTCGAGGGTGGCCTGCGCCTTTCCCTCATAATTGGTGTTGTGCAGACCGGTAGCGCCCTCCACCGGAATCACCTCCAGTCCGGCATAAATGCCGATCCCCCTGATCAGGTCTACGGCCGAAATCACGGCGCCGCTTCCGAACGGAAACATTTCGCGGAGCGGTCTCATTTCGGGACGCGATCCGGGCGACCAGGGCCAGATGCTGTTGGCCGGAGCCTTCCCGTCCGCTATCCTCCTTTTGTTGACGGGGTGATTGCCCAGTATCTCCTGCGACGTCAGGATCAGTCTGTTCAGCGCCTCCGCCGTCGGTGCGGCCTCTTCCCTGCCGGGCCGGATAAGGTGTGGCCGGAAGGGTTGTTCCGGAATATCGTGGGGTGGGGTACAGCGAAGCTGTTTGTCCCCGCCCTTCATTTTCAGCAGATGACGGTAGGAGACGCCCGGATGGAAACTGAAAAGATCATTTCCCAATTCGCTGTCGAGGAAGCGAATCAGTTCGGCCGCTTCGGGAGTGGATATATGGCCGGCCGAATGGTTTTTCAGCCAGTCGCCCTCTATGCAGACAAGGTTGCAGCGCATCCCGATCTCACCCGGCAATATGTCCACGCCCATGCTGGCCGCTTCCAGTACGCCGCGCCCCTCGTATACGGAGGCGACGTCGTATCCCATGACGGAGAGGTTGGCGATTTCGCTCCCCGGAGCAAATCCTTCGGGAACGGTATGCAGCAGTCCGTTGCGGCCTTTCGCCGCCAGCATGTCCATACAGGGGGTGGAGGCCGCCTGCATGGTTGTTCTGTTTCCCAGCGCGGCGACAGGTTCGCCCGCCATGCCGTCGCCGAGGATGATGATATGCTTCATACTACCGGATGTTCGCAATAGAGATGATGTCCGAGAATACGCCGGCAGCCGTCACGCCGGCGCCGGCGCCGTAACCTTTGATGACCATCGGATATTCGTTGTAGCGTCCGGTGGTAATCATGATGATGTTGTTGCTGCCCTCCAGGTCGTAGAAAGGATGTCCCTGTTCCACCTCCCGCAGGCCGACTTCGCACTTGCCGCTGTCGTACGACGCTACGAACCGGAGTCGCTTTCCCTCTTTCGCCAGCTCCTGCCGGCGGATCTCGAACGAGGCGTCCATTTCGGGGATGGTTTGCCAGAACTCTTCCAGCGAGCCGTCGAAATATTTCTGCGGTACGAAAAGGTTTTTCTTCACGTCCGACCGGTTTACGCAGGCACCTGCTTCGCGCGAGAGGATTACCAGCTTTCGCGTGACGTCAAGTCCGCTCAGGTCGATGCGCGGGTCAGGTTCGGCGAATTTCGCCTCTACCGCCATCCGCACCGCTCTGCTGAAGGGAATCTCCCCGCTGAGCGTGTTGAAGATGAAGTTCAGCGTTCCGGAGAGCACGGCTTCCAGCTTCACGATCCTGTCGCCCGAATTGATCAGCGAGTTCATCGTGTTGATGATGGGAAGTCCGGCCCCCACGTTCGTCTCAAAGAGGAATTTCACTCCCGCCTTGCGGGCGGTTTCTTTCAGGAGGCGATAGTTTTCGTAACCGGACGAGGCGGCGATCTTGTTGGCGGTGACCACCGAAATGTTTTTCGCCATCAGCTCGCTGTAGAGTTTCGCGATGTCGGGGCTTGCGGTACAGTCGACGAAAACGGAGTTGAAGATATTCATTTTCAGAATCTCATCCCTGATGCGTTCGGGTGAACTCTGTGCGCCGTTCGTCATCAGGTTGTCGAAATATCCGTCCAGCGGGATTCCTTCCCGGGCAAACAGCGCCCTGCGCCCGTTGGCTATGCCGACGATATTAACCCGCAGTTTGTTCTGTTCCTTGAGCGTGTTCTGCTGCAGCCTGATCTGTTCCAGCAGGTTGCCGCCCACGGTGCCTGTCCCGACGACGAAGAGGTTCAGTTCCTGATAGGGCGACAGGAAAAAGGAGTCGTGAATCACGTTAAGCGCCTTTTTCAGGTCAGACTTGGCGATTACGCACGAGATGTTGGTCTCTCCGGCTCCCTGCGCCAGGACGACGATGCTGATGCCGTTGCGTCCCAGCGCGCCGAAGAATTTCGCGGCAATGCCGGGTACGTGTCGCATGTTCTGTCCCACGATGGCGATGGTGGCCAGATCATACTCCACGATGATGTCGTTAATGCTTCCCATGCCGATTTCGTGGGCAAATTCCTTTCTGAGTACCTTCTGCGACAGGAGCGCGTCCTGCGAGCGTACGCCGATGGAGGTGCTGTTTTCGGACGACGCCTGCGAGACGATGAAGACGCTGACGCCGTTGTCGGCCAGCGAGGAGAAGATGCGCCTGTTGACGCCGATGACGCCGACCATGCCCAGTCCCTGAATGGTGATCAGCGCCGTGTCGCTGATCGACGAGATGCCTTTGATGATCTTGCCGTTGCGCGTGGGACGGATGTTTCGGATGAGCGTACCTTCCGCTTCGGGGCGGAACGTGTTTTTGACCCGTATGGGTATATTCTTGTGATAGACGGGAAAGATGGTGGGAGGATAGATCACCTTTGCGCCGAAATTGGAGAGTTCGATCGCTTCGATAAACGACAGTTCTTCGATGACATACGCCGAATTGATGATCTTCGGGTCGGCCGTCATAAACCCGTCCACGTCCGTCCATATCTCCAGGACGGAGGCGTCCGTTGCCGCCGCGATGATGGCGGCTGTGTAGTCCGATCCCCCGCGTCCCAGGTTGGTAATGTCGTTACTGTCGTTGCTCGACGAGATGAATCCGGGAACGACGGCCACGTGAGGCGCCGGCTTTTCGGAGAATGTCTTACGGATCAGTTCGTTCGACCGCACCAGATCGGGGATGTGGTTGTGAAACTGTTTGTCGGTCTTGATGAACTTCGTGGCGTCGTATAACTGCGCCCTGTCGATCACTTTGCTGATGATCAGGGATGAGAGGCGTTCGCCGTAGCTTACTATCTTGTCGGAGGTCTTCTGCGACAGGTCGCCGATAAGGAATACGCCCTGCAGGATGTTGCGCAGCTCTTCGAACAGCCGGTGTGTTTTCCGTTTCAGCTCTTCGCTGTCGTCGGGAGAGGCGACCATCTTTTCGATCAGCTCCCGGTGCCGTTCCACGATCTCTTCGATCAGCGGCCGGTAGCCCGAATTGCCGTTCGACGCAAAATCGGCGGCCAGCAGCAGGCGGTCTGTCACGCCGCCCAGCGCCGAAACGACGACTGTGACGGGTTCGCGCTCCCGTTCTACGATATTTTTGACTCGTTGCAGGCTTTGGGGATTTCCTACGGATGTTCCCCCGAATTTCATCACTTTCATACTGATTCTTATTTTATTTGTTCATTTTTTTGTCCCATGACGGCAAGACCGTTTTTTTTCCGGATGCCCGGCAATTGTTCGCATCACGCGCCGGGTTCTTAATGATAATGACCGGCTTTTCCGCATGGCGGAACGGTGTGTAACGGATAAAAATACTGTTATTTTGTGTGACGGCCGGCTTGACCGGCCGGGAAAGGGCAAGCAGTGTTTGCTTGCGGATGATAATTATTGCATAACCCCCCGGGGGGTCATGATCATTGCAGAGGTTGCGGGGAAATATGTCGAATACAGTTTTTGCATCACCGGCTTGTGAATTTGCTGCAAAGATAGGGGAATAATTGATGAAATGAAATAAAAGCAAAGAAATTATCCGGAAACGGCAACGCGGGCGCCCCAAAGTCTGTGACGGGAAACAGGCGGGAAAACGCTCTTCCGCCGGCCGTTACCGCTGCCGGGGAGGGGGGAGTGACCCGTATTTATGAAGAAAGGGGCGGCGCCGAAAATCGGACGCAGCCCCTGATCCATTCTTAACTCACGTTTTCGGTGGCAAATATATACGATTAAATCCGAACGTCCGTTGTCAAAAAATAACCTTTTTTTATCAATCATACCCCTCCTTTCCGGTAAATATGCGCTGTTTTTTTGTCCATTTTTCCCCGATCGGCAGGCCGCGATTTGCGGTGCCGCATCAGGTAGCTGAACTTTAGAGATTTAAAAAGAGGTGCTTTTTACTTCAGGGGACATTATGGACAAAAAATATATGCGGCGTCTCGTCGCCGTCAGCTGCGTATTCCGAAGAGCGTCCGGAACCGGTCATGACGCTGAGAAAGAGGGCCTTTATCCGGCAAAGGCGCTCCTCCGGAGAGGGCACTCCCCCCGTCTCCTGAAATGTTACAGGGGATTGGCTTCGACTCCGCGAAAAGTAATTTCCACCGGCTTGATATATCCGTTTTCGTCAAATTCCATCCGGTCGATGCAGGTAGCCCGGTGATTGTGATGGGTTTCCGACAGGGGGCGGCGGTGATAGACGATATACCAGTCGTCGCTTCCCGGCTTGCGGATCACGGAATGGTGTCCCGCTCCGGTGGCAACATCGGGATTCTGCTGCAGGATTGTCCCGATCCTTTCAAAAGGGCCGAGGGGGTGGTGGGCAATGGCGTAGGCTACCCGGTAGTCGGGGCCTCCCCAGCCGCCTTCCGACCACATGAAGTAGTATTTGCCGTCTTTTTTGAACATAAACGGCCCCTCGGTATATCCTTCGGGAGTCACCTCCCGGTAGACTTCCCCGTCGGGAAACGGCCTGATGCCGGTAAAATCGTCGTTAAGCAGCACCACGTTGCAGTGTCCCCAGCCGCCGTAGAACATATAACAGGTGGAATCGTTGTCCCTGAAAACAAACTGGTCGATGGGCTGCGCCCCGTGCACGATTTCGTTGATCATCGGTTTGCCGAGCAGGTCTTTGTAAGGGCCTTCCGGCCGGTCGGCGACCGATACGCCGATACCTCCGGTTTCGCTCCCGTCCTGAATGTCGTTTGCCGAGAAGAAGAGATAATATTTCCCGTCCCTCTCCATCACACCCGGCGCCCACATGGCGTGGCGCGCCCATTTCACCTCCGCCGTGTCGATAATGTTCCCGTGTTTGCTCCAGTTCACCAGGTCCGGCGAAGAGAAGCAGTCGAAAAATACCTGTTTCCCGTATTCGTCGGAACGGGTCGGGAATATCCAGTAGAGGCTGTCATAAACGATACCTTCGGGATCGGCATACCATCCCTCGACGATCGGGTTGGAAGAATACCGTACCCGGTCATTTTTCCCTCCCTGGTTTGCACATGCGGACAGAAACATCGCCCCCGCCAGCAGTAATAAGACTCTTTTCATTTCTTGATAAGTAAATTGATATTCGTATTCAAAACAGTTTTTTGATCCGGACTGATTTCCGTAAACCGGAGACAAAAATATAAATATTTATCGTGCGGCGCACCTTATTCACTCACATCGTTCGCGTTATTCGGCTGCGTTGTGACACACCCCCGACTTTCGGGAGGGGAACTTGCGCTGCGGTCGGGATGAATCTGTGAGGCGCTTCAAACCCTTTCCCGTCGCCCCTTCCTCCCGACAGGCCGTTCATTCCCGGGAATCAGTAGTTCATTCCCGGGAATCAGTCATTCACTCCCGGGAATCAGTAGTTCACTCCCGGGAATCAGTCATTCACTCCCGGGAATCAGCCGTTCATTCCAGAGAATAAACCATGAATAACGGTCAGACCAAACCGGCTTATAATCTGCAGAGGCGATATGGCACTCTTGTGTGCGGACGCTGACCATAACACTTTTTAGAGATGGAAGGTAACCGACAAGTTCAGTTACAGCATTAAGGGCAATAATGCAACCGTCAACAATAAAGTTACGCAATATAAAGGCGACGGCATGTGGTTAAGTGGAAGTCAAACGATTCGAGGAAGCCAAAAGGAGCAAATTTTTTTTCACTTTCTGTTGCAAATTCATTCAAATGTTATAGCTTTGCAGAACCTAAGGCAAAAATCCAATTTTATCAAACAAATTCAAAATGAAAACAAACAAATTATTCTTAATCGGTTTCGTCCTGTTTTTGATGACAGGAGCAGCAGTAAATGCACAAGTACGTTTCGGAGCAAAAGGCGAAGTGGGTATCAACACACCCTCGCTGACAAAAGATGTCTACTCCGTAGAGAATATGAACTCCTACAAGATCGGCCCGGTCGCAGAGTTCACACTACCCCTCATCGGGCTCGGACTCGACGTCTCGCTGCTCTACAGTAACGAAAAAATGAAAGTAAATAAAGTAAATGACGAAGAGAAAAAAGTCCGTATCGACGAATTAACCTCTCATTACATCGACGTGCCGCTCAACCTGAAATACCGGATCGGCCTCCTGTCCCTCCTGAAAGTCTACCTTGCAGCCGGGCCGTATATGCAGATTAAGATAGCCGGAGACGGCTCCGAAAAGCTTGAGGACGTTTTTGGAGACATCGGCGAAAAGAAATTCCAGTCAGGACTGAATTTCGGCATAGGCGCCGACATCATCAGCCGCGTGCAGGTAGGCTTCAACTACCAGCTGAAACTGACTGACGACTATTCAGTGAACGAACCCAAATGGGACGACGCCCTGCTCAATAACAACAAAGGCATCTGGTCACTCACCGCGTCGGTCTTCTTCTGATCGATGTACGCCGATGTAATATTGCCGCTCCCGCTCTCCGGCACGTACACATACGCCGTTCCGGATGAAATGCAGAGCCGGATCGGACGCGGATTCAGGGTTACCGTACCCTTCGGACGGCGAAAATATTACACCGCAATCGTCACAAAGCTGCACCGGCAACCCCCCGGAAATTTTACAGTCAAAGAGATCCGTTCCCTTACAGATTCAGCCCCTGTCGTAACCGGACAGCAACTGGACCTCTGGGAATGGATCTCTTTCTATTACCTATCCTCACCGGGCGACGTATTCAAAGCAGCACTCCCCGCCCCGATGACACCCGCCGACCTGCAACCCGGCTTCATCCCCAAAAGCGAGACACACCTCCGCATCACTCCCGCGTCCACCGCCGCCGCAACCCCCGGAAGAGCACGAAAACAGCAAGTGCTGCTCGACGAGATAGCACACTTCCTCAACGAAACCGGTCGGGAAAGCATCAGCAGAAAAGAGATCAAAGAACTTCGGAGCTACTCCCCGGCCGTACTGAACGGACTGCTTCAGAAAAAAATTCTGCACACCCACACCGTGGAAGCAAGCCGCCTCCGCCGCGAAATCACCCCCATCCGCCACCCCTTTCCGCTGAGCGAAGAGCAGCAGAAAGCGCTGGACGCTGTCCGCAACAGCTTTTCCGACAGACAAACCGTCCTTTTGCACGGCGTCACCTCCAGCGGCAAAACAGAAATCTACATCCATCTCATCCGTCAACACCTCAGCGAAGGCAAACAAACCCTCTACCTCCTCCCCGAAATAGCACTGACCACGCAACTCACCCAGCGACTCCAGGCCGTTTTCGGCGACCGGATAGGCATCTACCACTCCGGGATCGACGAACACGAGCGAACGGAAATCTGGCTGAAGATGCTGTCCGAAACACCTTACGAAATCATACTGGGCGTACGCTCCTCCCTCTTCCTCCCGTTCCGGCGCCTGGGACTTGTGATCGTGGACGAGGAACACGAAACCGCTTACAGACAATCCGAACCTTCGCCCCGCTATCACGCCCGCGACACAGCCCTCATGCTGGCCCGCATATCAGGAGCAAAAACGCTGCTGGGTTCAGCCACCCCCTCCGTAGAATCCTATTATAACGCCCGGGCCGGAAAATACGGACTGGTCACCCTCAATGAACGCTTCGGCAAAATCGCCCCCCCCCTCATCCGGCTGGAAAACACCAGAGAACTGCGCCTGCGGAAGAAAATGAAAACGGCGCTCTCCCCCGCGCTGACAGAAGAGATCAGCCAGGCACTGGAAAACGGTGAACAGGTCATACTCTTCCGCAACCGCCGCGGCTTCGCCCCCGTGATCGAATGTACGGCATGTGCCTGGACGCCCAAATGCAAACACTGCGACGTCACACTCACCTGGCACAAAAAGGCACACAAACTGATATGTCACCACTGCAGCGCCACCATCCCCCTGCCGGCAGAATGTCCCTGCTGCCGCGGCGGAGAATTGAAATCCCTCGGAGCGGGAACGGAACAGCTGGAAGAAGAAGTCTCCCGGCTTTTCCCCGGAGCGGAGACAGGCCGGATGGACGGCGACACTGTCCGCAGTCGGGATTCATACGGGCGCCTCATCGGCGACTTTCAGGAAAACCGTATCCGGATACTGATAGGGACACAGATGATTTCAAAAGGGTTAGACTTCGGGAATGTACGAGTAGTAGGCATTATCGCCGCCGATTCGCTGCTGAACTATCCCGATTTCCGTTCCCACGAGCGCGGCTTCCAGCTGATCACACAGGCAGCCGGACGAGCAGGCCGCAGAGACAGGCAGGGGACAGTCATCATTCAAACGGCCGACCCGGAACAGCCCGTTTACAGGTTCGTCACCCGCAACGATTACGCAGGCTTTTATCATTCCCAGATCGCCGAGAGGGAACTCTTCAACTATCCACCGTTCACCCGCCTTATTTCCATTGTATTGAAACACAAAGACGAGCAGATAGCCGAAGCGGGCGCGGCCTCCCTCGCCCAGCTGCTGAAACAGTCGCTCGGCAGCAGAGTCCTCGGGCCGGGCAAGCCGGTAATCAGCCGTATCCGGCAACAGAACATCCGCGAAATTTTACTGAAAATCGAAAATCAGTTTTCGCCCGCCCGCGCCAGAGAACTGATCAAATCGGCCGAATCCCGCTTCCGGGAAAATAATCGCTTCAAACAGGTACTCCTATATTATAATGTGGATTGGGTGTAAAATGTAAAAAGCCGATATTCACTGATGGAATACCGGCTTTTATTTTGCTTTCCGTCCCCGTCACGCAGGGGTGACGGAGCCAGGTTATTTATTTCATTTCAATTTCATCTTTCAGATCTATTTCGTTTCCCTCCCGGTCATAAAATTCATACTGCAGAAACCCGAGCTTTTGGTCGGGGATAATCTTCATATCTGCCTGGAATTTTCTTCTCCACTTGTATTTCAACGAAAAGAGACCCTTCTGAATATAAGCTGCAACATAGGGATGTATATGCAGGCTGAATTTCTTCACTTTTAACTTGGATACTAAATAGTCGATCTTTCCCTCCAGCGTATCTGTGAAAAGAATCGACGACTTTATTTTTCCCTTGCCAAAGCAGGTGGGGCAAACCTCGCTTGTAGCAACTTCCATCTCGGGGCGGACACGCTGGCGCGTAATCTGCATCAATCCAAACTTGCTCAAAGGCAGGATATTGTGTTTGGCTCTGTCTTTTGCCATCAACTCCTGCATTCTGGCGAGCAGTTTGTTACGATGCTCCCCCTTGCTCATGTCAATGAAGTCGATAACGATGATACCACCCATATCCCGCAGACGCAACTGACGGGCAATCTCTTCGGCGGCAGCAACATTCACCTCGTAAGCGCTGTCTTCCTGACCGAGTTTCGATTTGTTGCGATTTCCGCTGTTCACGTCAATCACATGCAAAGCCTCGGTATGCTCGATAATGAGATAAGCGCCGTTCTTGAACGTAACGGTCTCACCGAAGAGCGATTTAACCTGTTTGGTAATGCCGAATTTATCCGAAATGGGAAGCACTCCCCTGTATTCCCTGACAACGTTCTTACGGTCGGGAGCGATCACACTCACATAATCGGCAATCTGCCGGGTAACTTCCCGGTCATTGACATGGATCTGTTCGAAAGAGGGATTGAAAATATCGCGTAACAGCGCAACGGTGCGTCCCGTCTCCTCATAGATAAGCGTGGGCGCCTTATTTTTCTGTATCTTGCCGATATTGTCATCCCACCTCTTCAGCAGCACTTTCAACTCAGCATCAAGATCGGCCACCCGCTTCCCCTCGGCATTGGTACGTATGATAACCCCGAAGTTTTTCGGTTTGATGCTCTGAATCAACTGCCGAAGCCGGGCACGCTCCTCGCGCGATTTGATTTTCTGCGATACCGATACCCGGTTGACAAACGGAATTAATACCATGAATCGTCCGGCAAAAGAGATCTCGGCCGTTAATCTCGGACCTTTTGTCGAAATAGGCTCCTTGGAGACTTGCACCAGTATCTCCTGTCCTACTTTCAACATATCCGAGATAAACCCCTCTTTTTCGATGTCGGGCTGCAACTTCATTTTCTGAGGCTGCAACATCTTCTTTTTGTCTTCAATCAGTTTCTGAAAATAGAGAACCGAGTTGAATTCAACCCCTAAATCCAAGTAGTGAAGAAAAGCGTCCTTTTTATGTCCCACATTCACAAAAGCAGCGTTGAGGGCGGGCATCAGTTTCTTAACTTTGCCCAGGTAGACGTTTCCAACCGCGAAAGAACCATCCAGGCTCTCGCGTTGCAATTCCACTAATTTCCTGTCTTCGAGAACGGCAATGGTTATTTCTTTGGATTGAACGTCTACAACAAGTTCGCTTGTCACAATTGTTGTTTTTATAAAATTAAAATTCTACTATCCGGGCATCTGTCTTCTCAACAGAAGGCGGCTCTCACCAGAACCCTTTCCCCGTTTACATACAAAGAACAAACTTAATGAGCCATCGGGCCTTTTAAGTTTGTCCCTCTATTTTTTTTGAGTAAAAAAAGTATTATGGCTTCATTTTTTCTTCTTGTGCCTGTTTTTTCTGAGTCTTTTTTTACGCTTGTGTACAGACATTTTATGCCTTTTTCTTTTTTTTCCGCTTGGCATATATATTTCTCCTTTATTTAATTATATATTATTATCACCCTTTACCTGACCTACGAATGTTTTGGCCGGCTTGAAGGCTGGGATATTATGTTCGGGGATGATGATGGTTGTATTCCTTGAAATATTACGAGCCGTTTTCTGCGCCCTCCTCTTCACGATGAAACTACCAAAACCTCTGAGGTATACGTTTTCGTTACTTGTCAAAGAGTCTTTTACCACGTCCATAAAAGACTCTACCGTCGCCAATACCGAAGCCTTATCTACACCGGTTTTCTTTGCAATCTCATTTACAATGTCTGCTTTCGTCATGTTTAATTTGTATTTTAATATTAAAAATAGTACCTTGGGATATTTAGTAAAATTTTGGACTGCAAATATATAGCTTTTTCTTTAACACAAAAAATAAATGGTGGGAATTTTTCCGCAGAAACATCTTTTATATGATTATTTTGTTTTTGTATTCAAGATTTAGGATTTTGCGCCATTGACAGTCAATTCGGAATTTCATCGTCGAACCGGCAAATTTTCAAACGGTTAAATCGTGAAATCTGCAGACAGTCTTGGTGCCCGACTCTTTTTTAATTAGTTTTGCAGCGCAAAAAGAATAATCCCGATCGGAATGGAAATGTAATGAAAAAAATTGCCGAAAGCTCAATGATCACCGCTTCTTTACGGAATTGGTACAGGAAACAGGGTCGCGATCTGCCGTGGCGCGAAACCGGCGACCCTTATAAGATATGGATATCAGAAATAATTTTGCAGCAGACGAGAGTCGCGCAAGGCAAAGACTACTATTTTCGGTTCATCGAGAGGTTTCCAAACGTAAAATCACTTGCCGCTGCCGAAGAAGATGAGGTATTGAAATTATGGCAGGGCCTGGGATATTACACCCGTGCTCGTAACTTGCATGCCGCGGCAAAACAGGTGATGGAAACCTTCAGCGGCATATTTCCATCCGCTTATTCCGATATTATCTCTCTGAGGGGTGTCGGCGAATATACAGCGGCGGCAATTTCGTCGATAGCTTTCAATGAGCCACATGCAGTGGTCGACGGCAATGTATTCCGGGTAATGGCGCGTCTGTTTGGCATCGAATTGTCCATACACGCTTCGGAAGGAAAAAAAGTAATTAAAGAGATTGCACAGTCTCTGCTTGATCCCGGAAATCCCGGAAAACACAACCAGGCCGTCATGGATTTCGGCGCTTTGATCTGCACGCCCGCGCAACCCCGGTGTATGGAATGTGTACTTTTGGAATACTGTACGGCTTTTGCCGAAAACCGCGTTGGCGAACTTCCGGTAAACGAACGGAAAATTTCCGTCAGAAACCGCTACTTCCATTATTTTCATATCCGGTACAACAACTGCACATTTCTGCAGAAGCGCAACGGGTCGGATATTTGGAAAAACTTGTTCGAATTTCCCCTGATCGAAACTCCGGAGCCGTCGGATTTCGCGGAACTGGAAAAGACAGATGCCTTCCGGCAGTTTTTCAGCGGAATACCCTCTCTGTCCGTCGATCACCGGCTCACGATTAAACATCAACTCACGCATCAGACTATACACACCCGTTTTTACCGGGTAATTATTCCCGACAGGACTCCTTATATTCCTCCTAAGGGAATATTTGAAATTGAGGATGAGCGCCTTTCGGACTATCCTGTAGCAAGACTAACGCACAAATATCTCGAAATAATTTAAGTGTTCTTTGTTGTCAGTTACAAATAAATACTTAATTTTGTTTCCGCAGCGAAAGCGATTCTAAACCCAAAAAATTTTTAAATTATGTCGGTAAACAAAGTAGTTTTAGTGGGAAATGTGGGAAGAGACCCGGAAATGAAGTATTTTGACAATGATGTTGCAAAGGCGAATTTCTCGCTTGCAACCAGCGAGAGAGGTTATACAACTTCTGGCGGCACTCAGATTCCAGAACGTACGGAATGGCATAACATCGTATGTTGGAGAGGATTGGCGCAGGTTGCCGAAAAATTTGTAAAGAAAGGAACATTATTGTATGTAGAAGGGAAGATCCGTTCCCGCTCGTATGACGACCAGAATGGCGTGAAGAGGTATATCACCGAGGTGGTTGCAGACAATCTGGAACTTCTGGGTCGCAGAGGGGGTGGAGACGAGGGATCCGGAAGCAAAGAGAATGAACCCGGACAGAATTATTCCTCCTCTTCGTCGGGATCTTCCTCGAGTTCTGCTCCCCGGGAGGAAATCTCCGATGTGGATGATTTGCCTTTTTAAATAAAACATTGTATTTTTGCGGGAGAATGTTTTATCACTTGCCCTTACGGGAAATCAAGAGTTAAAACATTCTCTCTTTGTTTCATAAAAAAACCGCCACTTGGACCCCGCCCCATTATCGTTATCAAACGTATATTCTACCGCAAACGTACATGCATTGTCCGATTATATTATAGTGGCGATGCTTTTCCTGCTCATCATCGTAAATGCAATTGCTTCGGGCGCTGAAGCAGTTTTTCCCACACTCGAAAAGAAATTTGACGATGATCTCCGCTCCTCTGAAGAGCCAAAGATAATTCGCATTTCGAACCTCCTCAAAAAACCGGAAAAGTTACTGGCCTCTCTCTCGATTGCCCAGTTGATCCTGCAAGTCTCCATCGCCGTACTGGTCTTCTATCTGCTGAACCGCCCGTCGCTTTTTGGGGGGAACAGCATAAATTTCTCCGTGCCGGAAGTAATAGTCTCCATTTGTATTCTCCTGTTGCTCGCCAACATTATCACAAGACGTTATGCTTTGCGTCATCCGTTGCGTTTCGCCGACAGAAACAGGCTTTTTATCCGTCTGATAAACATACTGATGAGTCCCTTTTCTCAGCTGTTTGCAAAAAATGTCGCGACTTTCAGCCATACCGTTTCGAAATGGCGGCGCGAGACGGCAAACGATTTCTCCCGGACACTTGAGATCAGCTCTAACGAGATTGCACACAACCAGGAAAAAGAGATGCTTGAGGGTATTATCCGCTTCAAAGATAAGTTAGTAGACGATATTTCAGTCTCCAGAAGCGACGTGGTGGCCATTGAATTGCAAAAACCCCTTAGCGAGATAACCGGTTTCATCATAGACGCCGGTTTTTCTCGCATCCCCGTCTTTGAGGAAAATGCCGACAATATCAAAGGGATATTGTACGTAAAAGACCTGCTGTCTCATTTGGGAAAATCAACTTCTTTCAAATGGCAGGCGCTGATCCGGCCGGCATACTTTGTACCGCGGACAAAACGTATCGACGATCTGCTGGAAGAATTCCGCACCCAGAAAATCCACATGGCAATCGTGGTGGACGAATATGGAGGAACATCGGGATTGGTCACGATGGAGGATATTCTCGAAGAGATCGTGGGCGACATCAGTGACGAATATGATGAGGAATTGCCTTCTTATACGGTAGAGGCAGACGGTTCTTATATCTTTGAAGGAAAAACCCGGTTAGAGGATTTTATCAAGATCACGCGGTTACCGGTAAAAGATTTCGAGAAAATGTCGGAAGAGGTAGATACCCTTGCGGGGCTGATACTGGAGTTGAAAGGCGATTTCCCTAAACGAAAAGAGAGTTTTACTTACAAAAAATGCACTTTCTTGGCAGAAGAGATGAACAAAAAAAGGATTACCAAAGTGCGTTACATCCCGCAGAAGTAACAGTAGATGAAGATTGTACATGCAGATCAGGAGAGAACATATTGATAGCGGAGGATTGCTTGGGATCTGGAAAATGGATGAGTCACGCGAAGAACTGCTGATGCTTTTTCCGGAGCATCTGCGTTCTAAGACGGCTGAGAGTGTGAAGGATATACGCTCCGAGAGACGAACCATTGAATGGCTTTCCATCCGTATTCTGCTTTTCATGCTGCTGGACGAAGAGAAGACCATTCTTAATCGTGCGGACGGGAAGCCCTATCTGGAAGATGAAAGTTGCCATATCAGCATTTCCCATACGAAAGATTACGCCGCCGTTCTCTTGCATGAAACACATCCTGTGGGGATTGATATTGAATTTCTGTCGGAGCGGGTAAAAAAAGTGGCCGGAAAATTCATTGCAGACGAAGAGTATATCGATCCTTCACAGAAAACGGTGCATCAATTGTTGCACTGGTCGGCAAAAGAAAGTCTGTTCAAACTGATGGAAGAAGACGGGATTCATTTCAAACGCCATCTCCATATTCATCCGTTCACTCCCGAATCCGAAGGCATTATGACGGCAACGGAAACCAAAACCGAAAAAAACCGTACCTTCAACATACATTACGAGGTGCATCCCGATTACGTGCTCACGTGGGTAACAGCATGAAAAAACGCCCCGGAAAATTTCCCGGAGCGTTCCATTTATAAATCAAAGCAAATAAATATGCCTTACACGTTCAACGATACACGTTTGAATACGGTAACCGACAACTCTTTATCACTCTCTTTCAAAAACTGTTCAATGGTCTTTTTGGGATCTTTTACATACTCCTGCTGAAGAAGAGTGGCTTCTTTGAAAAACTTTTGCAATGCCCCCTCGGCAATCCTGTCAATCAGGTTTTCCGGCTTACCGGATTCGCGGGCTTTGTCCCGTGCAATTTCCAACTCTTTTTCTTTCACTTCGACGGGAATCTCTTCCGGTATAACCGCTATCGGATTCATGGCCGCTACCTGCATTGCTACATCTTTCGCCACAAGCTCATTCACGTCAGGCTTATTGAAACCGACAACGGTTGCCAGTTTGTTACCCATGTGTATATAAAAAGTAACATAAGGAGCGGTAATATACTCATAGTAACCCAATTCCATTTTCTCTCCCGTAGCACCTATCTTATCGGTGATCAACTGTGAAACGGTTCCGTTAGGAAGTTCAACCGCGAGTAGCTGGTCAAGTGTTTCCGGCTTATGATCAATCGCAGCGTCAAGGATCTGCAGCGTCAAAGCAATAAACTCTTCATTTTTTGCCACAAAATCCGTTTCGCACTTCAACGCCACTACAGCGGCGAAATCACCCTCGGTTCTTGCCAGAACACAACCTTCCGACGCTTCGCGATCTTCACGTTTTGCAGCTACAGCCTGTCCTTTTTTACGGATTATTTCCATGGCTCCATCGAAATCACCGTTCGCTTCATTCAGTGCATTTTTGCAATCCATCATCCCCGCACCGGTCATCTTGCGTAAATGCTGGATATCTGCCATTGTTACTGCCATATTCTATTTATATCTTATTTTTGATTATGAATTTTATTCGTCAACCTCTACATCCTTTGCATATCTGCTCACTACGGCAGCTTTCATCGCTTCGGTATCTTCTTTCTTCACACGTTCTTTCCTGGCTGCTTTCGATTTGCGTTCCCTGCGTTGCGGAGCTTCTCCCTCCTGCTCTTCGGCAGCGATGGCGTCGGCTCTTTCCACTTTACGTTCGTTCAACCCTTCTTTGATGGAGTCGCAAAGGAATTCAAGAATCAAATCAATTGCTTTGGCCGCATCGTCATTAGCGGGGATCACAAAATCAATATTAGAGGGATCAGAATTGGTATCTACAATACCAAATACGGGAATACCGAGGCGTTCCGCTTCTTTCACGGCAATCTGCTCTTTCATCACATCCACCACAAATATTGCCGAGGGTAGACGGGTAAGATCTTGAATAGAACCTAACATTTTTTCGAGCTTGGCCCGTTGGCGGGTAATCTGTAATTTCTCGCGTTTGGAGAGAGTATCAAACGTACCGTCTTTGATCATCTTGTCAATATTACCCATTTTTTTCACCGCTTTGCGGATTGTGGGGAAATTGGTAAGCATACCGCCCGGCCAGCGCTCAATCACATAAGGCATATTCACGCCTTGAGCTTTCTCTTCAATCACAGGCTTGGCCTGTTTTTTGGTTGCCACAAAAAGTATTTTCTTTCCTGCTTTGGCAATCTGTTTTAAGGCAGCTGCGGACTCTTCGGCTTTAGCGATCGTTTTATAGAGATCGATAATGTGGATCCCGTTGCGCTCCATGAAGATATAGGGAGCCATCGCGGGATTCCATTTTCTTTTTAAATGACCGAAATGCGCTCCGGCCTCAAGAAGTTGGTCAAATTCTAATTTTGCCATTTTTTGTTTTTATTTATTCGTTTACATTCTTTTTCCAAATCGAATCGCGAGGTAAATTACCCTGTGTTTTTATGGATACCGGATAACGTCCTTACGATTTAGATACTAAACGTTATAGCCGCCAAGCGGCTTCTACTGGTCAACCGGAAAGCCGGTGCTTGCACCGGTTCCGATTATAAGTACTAACGCTTGGAGAATTGAAATCTCTTTCTTGCTTTGGGTTGTCCCGGTTTTTTACGTTCCACCACGCGGGGATTGCGGGTCATGAATCCGGCGGCTCTCAATGCGGGTTTATCTTCAGGATTAATTTTTACCAGCGCGCGGGCAATACCCAGTCTGGCTGCTTCCGACTGTCCTTTGTAGCCTCCACCGTCGAGGTTGATCCTTATATCGTACTTGTCCGATACATTCAGCGTATTGAGCGGCTGTTTTACAATGAACTGAAGGATAGTAGAAGGAAAATAGTTCTCCAGATTGCGTTTATTGATCACAATTTTACCGGCACCTTCTGTAACAAAAACACGGGCTACGGCGGCCTTGCGTCTTCCTATTGCATTTACTGCTTCCATATTATTTTAGCGTATTAATATCTAATTTTTTGGGTTTCTGTGCCTGATGGGGATGCTCATGTCCTGCATAGACATACATGTTCCTGATGATGGCGTCGCCTAATTTATTTTTCGGCAACATCCCTTTTACCACTTTCCTGAAAAGCCTGTCGGGGCTTTTCGCCATCAAATCGGCAGGTGTATATTCGCGCTGTCCGCCGGGATAACCCGAATAGCGCAAATAGATACGGTCTGTCCATTTGTTACCCGAAAGAGCCACTTTATCGGCATTCAGGATAATCACATTATCTCCGCAATCTACGTGCGGGGTAAAACTGGCTTTGTACTTCCCTCTCAGCAGCTTGGCTACTTTGGAACAGAGACGACCCAACGGCTGCCCGGTGGCATCAATTTCAACCCATTCTTTCTGCGCCGTTTCCTTATTTACAGAAATGGTTTTATAACTTAGTGTATCCACTTTTTTTTGTTGATTTTAATTAGTAAATTACTGAAGTCTATCCTCACTGCCCCTGTTTTGCCCGGCTAAGGTGGATTTTGGCAAAATAAAAAGCTCTGAATCAAACTCTTAATTGATAAAAACTAATAATCGGATTGCAAAGTTACGATAATTCAGAAAATCAACAAATTATTTACAGAATTATTTTGCTTCCGCAGATTTAACCGGAAACTGTCTGCTGTATTTTCCGGGGAAAGGATTTGGGAGAGGGAATATATATAATGTGTCAGAAAAGATAGCCGATTTTTACACCTCCCAAAAGGTTGTTTTTCGACTCTGTTTCAAACACGTTCACCCGGGGAGCAGTCCGTTTATACGAATATCTGTCTGAAGAACAGTACAAAGAGAGGGACACACGCTGTTTACCTTTCATTTGAAAAAGCATACCGACTGAAGGCGAAAAGAAAAAGCCGCCTCTCTTATTAATCCGAAATTCCACTTCTCCTTCCTTAGGATAAAGAAGCGATGTTTTCCAGGAGGAGTCTCTATTAAAAAAAGTATACCCCAATTCACCCTTAATAAAAAACGAGTTATCATCGTGCCCCTCGAAGCTATACATTGAACTGACGAACAAAGGATATGCACCCAGTAGTACGTATTTACTGTCAGATACAGGTATTCCGGGGAAGTACGCATGTTCATATTCTCCGACCTTTTCATAATAACCCAATAATTTCGCCCCCGCACCAATACCCACGGAGGTTTTGTCCCCTATTTTATATAAGGGAGTTACAATAAACAGGAAATCACCCTCTTCTTTGTCTTGATCCATCAAATAACTCGAAGAGCCAAGTTCAAAATGTACCATTATTCTGTTCGTTTCCTGCGAAAAAACATTGGAAGAGGTAATAACATGCAGCAGTATAACGGCGATAAGCAAAATTCTTTTCATAACAAATTAATTAAAAATCCAACTTTGGCAAGTAGAAATACTTGCCGGTTCATAATGAAAACACAACATAATGCTTTAATAATCCTCTAATTTTCAGTGATTTTTTATTGCGAGACAAGAAACAGCTGTATTTCGGGGCGCGAAGTTACAATAATTCGGAAAATCAGCAAATTATTTATTTGATTGTTTTATCGGCTCCGGAAAACTGTTTAATGGTTTTTCCACGAAAGTTATTTCAGTCTGAAAAGGCTGTTTCCCGCCGAAAATCTTACCGGATGGCCTGCTATTGTATTTCGTCATCGAAAAAGCCTTTTTTATCGCTTAAATCTCTTCCTGAAAAATTCAAACGGTTTCCGGGATTTCAGCACTGCATGCTCCCCGGACAGAGACCGGCAAAAGTTTAATCATTGATCAAATTATTCGCCCCGTTCTTTGTGTTTTGACAAAAATAGTGTATTTTTGCAGCCGTAAATGAGGGCTCCGTAGCTTAACTGAATAGAGCATCTGACTACGGATCAGAAGGTTACAGGTTTGAATCCTGTCGGAGTCACTTCTTTGAGAGCTTTCCCGCAGATGTAGTGCCGGAGGGCTTTTTTTTATTTTCGACCTTTTCTGTAATACTCACCTCATCATCATCTTTCAGCGTCAGCTCTTCCATATCGATAA
The DNA here is from genome assembly GCA_031255275.1 of Proteiniphilum sp. Taxonomy (GTDB): domain Bacteria; phylum Bacteroidota; class Bacteroidia; order Bacteroidales; family Dysgonomonadaceae; genus Proteiniphilum. The sequence continues at coordinate 12,621 of JAIRSV010000152.1, read as the reverse complement.
GGAAACGGAGTACCGAAATAGTTTTCTCCCGGTTTTCATCCGAATTTTCATTTTCATCCGCTACGGCGTCTATAAGTTCATGAAAGCGTACAGGTCCCTGCTGCCGTAAAAAATCTTTCAGCTTGCCTCCAATCCGGCGGAACAGGCTGTTCGACAGGCCGCTTGCGCCCTTCTTCAAACAAACGTCGCAGTGACCACAGTCTTTCGGGTTCATCTCCCCGAAGTAGATCAGCAACATTCGGCTACGGCATACGCCTGTCTTTTCCGCGTAATCAATCATCGAAAAAATCCTCTTCTCAAAGCGCTTTTTCCGGTCTTCATAAACTGTCCGGGAGACGGTGACAAAACGGGTCTCTTCCCGTGAAGCGGTGAATACGATAAATGGTGTTTTCTTTTGGGGCACATAGCGGATGTATTTCGCTCTGGAGAGGGCGACGAGCGTCTCGCATACCTCCCGGCGGCTTTTCCCTGTTTTTGCGGCCAGCAGCGACTCGTCTATATAGACGTCGTCCGAGAAGACGCCGGTGTAATTGCGCAGGATGGAATGTAAGAGGGTATCCGTCTCTTTCTCCAGTGACAGCGAATAGATCTCGTCGCGATAGATCAGAAACCGGATGCGGGAACGCATTTCTATCTCTTCCGTATATTCGAGATAGCCTGCCAGTTCCAGGATCTTCAGGGCGTGATGGGTTTGGAGGATCGGGAGTTTGTATGGCCGGCAGAACTCTTGAAGGTTGAAGTCATATACATTGTTATAGCCTGCTCCTGCGGCTATCTGATAATAATTTCCCAGCGCTTCGTAAACGCGCAGTATGAAGTCGCGGGCGGGAAACGAGTCTGCAATCCGCTTTTTCAGCAGGGTGCTGTCGGCTTTCGTGTAGAGGATGACGGCGTAAGAATGTTCTCCGTCCCGGCCGGCGCGGCCTGCTTCCTGAAAGTACTCTTCAATGGCATTGGGGAGGTCCAGGTGGATAACGACGCGTACGTCGGGCTTGTCGATTCCCATCCCGAAGGCATTGGTGGCGACCATTACCCGGCAGGTATTCTTCTTCCAGGCGTTTTGCCTGGAGACTTTCTCTTCGTGAGAAAGCCCGGCGTGAAAAAAATCGGCGGATATTCCTGCATTCAGGAGCGACCGGGCTACTTCCGCCGTCTTCTGCCGGCTCCTTGCGTAAACAATGGCTGAGCCGGAGACGGACTGAAGGATGTGCTGCAGTTCGGCGATCTTATTCTCTGCCGTTCGTACGACGTATGACAGGTTTTTCCGCTCAAAACTTGTCCTGAATACATTTTTTTCTTTGAAGAGTAACTTTTCCTGAATGTCATTCACAACCTCTTCGGTGGCCGTGGCGGTGAGGGCGAGCAGGGGTATGTCCTGCAGCAGCCGGCGGATTTCGGCGATTTTCAGGTACGAGGGGCGGAAGTCATAGCCCCACTGTGAGATGCAGTGAGACTCGTCTACTGCCAGCAGACAGACTTCCATCGCCTTCAGCTTTGCGGTGAATATTTCGGATGAGAGTCGTTCGGGGGAGACGTAGAGGAATTTGTAATTTCCGAAAATGCAGTTCTCGAGTACGGTTATGATTTCGTCCCGCGACATCCCCGAATAGACGGCGGCGGCTTTGATGCCGCGTTCGCGAAGATTATCCACCTGGTCTTTCATCAGCGCGATCAGGGGTGTCACGACCAGGCAGATCCCCTTCATGGCCAGCGCCGGCACTTGAAAGGTTAATGACTTTCCGCCGCCGGTGGGCATTAATCCCAGGGTGTCCCGCCCTTCCCATACGGAACGGATGATCTCTTCCTGCAGGGGACGGAAGGCGGTATATCCCCAATTCTCGCGCAGTATGTTGTGAAACAGGTCCGGTTGCATGACAAATGTCGGCTGTCGCTTATATTCTTATGTCTCTGATGATAAGTTGTGTGAAGGTGTTGCTGCCGTGCCGGTTTTCTTCGAGGGTGTAGCAGATGTCGACGGGATGGCCGGCTTTGATGCGCCGGTAGAAGTCGTGCTGGCTGAATGCGATGCCGAAAACCGGACTGCCGGTTGTCTTATCGACGAGTTCCAGCCGGATATGGCGGCTTTCTTTTCCGACAAGCCGGCTGCCTCCTGCGTCATACACGTCTCGGGTGAGGAATACGGGGTTTTCGTTTTCAGGCCCGAAGGGGTTGAACAGGTCGAGGCCGGCAATGAGTTCGGGGGTGATCTGAGAAAGTGATATTTCTGCATCGACTGTGATCTGGGGCAGCATCATCCGGGCTTCGACGCCGTCGGTGGAGAGCATGTTGAAGCGTTCGGTGAATGCTTGCAGGTTTTCTTCCCTCAGCGTTAGGCCGGCGGCGTAGGTGTGGCCGCCGAAGTTTTCCAGAATGTCGCGGCATGATTCTATGGCTTTATATACGTCGAATCCGGGGACGGAACGGGCTGATCCGGAGATTAATCCGCCCGACTTGGTGAGCACGATTGCCGGTCGGTAGTACTTCTCGGTCAGCCTCGACGCTACGATGCCGACGACTCCTTTGTGCCATGTTTCGTTATAGATCACGATGCTCTTCCGGGCGGCAATGTCCATGTTGCTTTCGATGTAGGCGAACGCTTCGTCGGTGATTCTTTTGTCCAGTTCGCGGCGGTCTTCGTTATACTTGTCTATGTTCTTGCCTTTTTCCCGGGCGACGGTCATGTTGTTTTCTATCATCAGGGCAACGGCTTCCTTTCCGTTCATCATCCGTCCCGAGGCGTTGATGCGGGGGCCTATTTTGAAGACGATGTCGCTGACGGTGATTTTCCGGCGCTGCAGGCCGCAGATTTCGATGATGCTTCGCAGGCCGGAGCCGGGATTGGCGCTGAGTTTCTTCAGTCCGTGGTGCATCATGACGCGGTTTTCGCCCGTGAGGGGGACTATGTCGGAGGCTATGCTGACGGCTACCAGGTCGAGCAGCGGTTCTATGTCGGAAAAGGGGTAGCCGTTCCGCTGCGAAAAGGCTTGTACGAGTTTGAATCCTACTCCGCAGCCTGACAGGTCGCTGTATGGATAGACGGAGTCGGGTCGCTTTGCGTCTACGACGGCGACGGCGTCGGGGAGCCGGTCGTCGGGCATGTGATGATCGCAGATGATAAAGTCGATTCCCTTTTCCCGGGCATACTCTACCTTGCTTATGGCTTTGATGCCGCAGTCGAGGGAGATGATGAGCTTTACGCCTGTCTCGACGGCATAGTCGATCCCCTGAAACGAGATGCCGTATCCTTCGTCATACCGGTCGGGGATGTAATAGTCGATGTTACTTGTGATTCCCCGAAAGAATTTATATACCAGCGAAACGGCGGTAGTCCCGTCCACGTCGTAATCTCCGTAGACGAGGATGCGTTCCTTGTTACCCAGGGCCTGTTCGATTCGCCGGATCGCTGCGTCCATATCGGGCAGCCGGAAGGGATCGTGCAGATCGTCCGGCGCGGGATACAGATAGGCCATTATACCCTCTGCCGTATCTATGCCTCTTTTCATGAGCAGTTCGACCAGGACGGGCTGGAGATTAAGTTCTTTCGCTAATTCATTCTTTTTATCTTTTCGGTCGTGCGTAAGGATTGAATAATTCCATCTGTAAGTCATTTATATAGTTTTTTTCTTTTCTCTTTCAAGCTCCCCGAATCGGCTTCGGGGAAAGCGAATTTTCGGGATGTGCTCCTGTCCGCATGCTGTCGCAGACAGGGCGCTTCCGGATACTCTTCCGACGTTGTAAAGGTAATACATTTTTTCTTATTCGCTTATTTTGAGCTACAAATAAGCAGCCTTCGGCGATTCAATACTTATTTGTACCTTTGCACTTCAAACTCAACGGGATCCCGGTATGATGAAGGTAATCACGAATAAAAAAATAGTCATAAAATGGAGATAGCGGCGCTGGTGTCCGGCGGTGTGGACAGTTCGGTTGTGGTGCATCTGCTGAAGGAGATGGGGCACGATCCCGTCATCTATTATATAAGGATTGGCATGGAGGACGGGGACGGGGGGTATACGGACTGTCCGTCGGAGGAGGATATCGAGATCGTGTCGTTCATCGCCCGGAAGTATGGCTGCCGCTTCGAGATTGTCTCGCTGCACGAGGAGTACTGGGAGAGTGTGGTGCGTTATACGGTCGATTCCGTGAGGAGGGGATTGACGCCGAATCCTGACATGATGTGCAACAAGCTGATCAAGTTTGGCGTCTTTGAGCGGAAGTGGGGCTATCAGTTCGACAGGATTGCAACCGGACATTATGCCTCCGTCACGGAGCGGGAGGGGATGACGTGGCTTTCCACGGCGAAGGATCGCCTGAAGGATCAGACTTATTTTCTGGGACAGGTAAACTGTCTGCAGGTCTCCCGGATGATGTTTCCGGTAGGCGGCATGCTCAAGCCGGAAGTGCGGGCGGTGGCTGTCCGCGAAAAGCTGCCCTCGGCGCTGCGCCGGGACAGTCAGGGAATTTGCTTCCTGGGGAAGGTGAATTATAATAAGTTTATCGAGCGTTACCTGGGACGGAAGGAAGGCCTTATCGTGGAACTGGAGACGGGCAATATCCTGGGGAAGCATCAGGGATTCTGGTTCCATACCATCGGCCAGCGCAGAGGGCTGGGGCTGAGCGGCGGTCCCTGGTTTGTGATCAGGAAGGATGTGCCGAGGAATATTGTCTACGTTTCCCGCGGATATGATACGCAGCATCAGTATGGCGAGATCATCAACCTGCAGGGATTCAGCTTTATTACCGGAGATGTGTGGGGCGATTTTGAGGATGAAAAGGAGATTACATTCAAAATAAGGCACACGCCGGACTTCACGCCGGGATGGATTTCGAAGACGGGTGACATGTACCGTATCCGTTCTTCCGAACCGGTGCAGGGCATTGCTGCGGGACAGTTCGGCGTGGTTTACGACAGAGAGGCAGCGATCTGCCTGGGGAGCGGCGTGATTTGCTGACCCGGCGCGGCGCCGGCCGGCGGCCGATGTGAAGGATGTAATACATGAATATGGGATGATAACTGTTTATTGATAATTTTTTATGAGACGAGTATTTACTTTAGGATTCTTTTTTTCACTGCTGTTGGTTCCTGAAGCGCACGCGCAGTTTGAGGGAACAGTGGGAGCAGGTATTCACGCCGCATTCGGCGGAGAGGTCAACAGTCTCGGCGGAGGGTTGCACGCTCATTACTATTACACGAACAATCTGCGGTTTTCACCGTCGGTGACGCATTTTCCCGAACGGAAGGGGGATGCCATGTGGATTACGGATGCGGATGCGCATTACATCTTCCCGATATCCATTGCCGCGTCGCTCTACCCGGTGGCAGGACTTCACTACTCTCTGTGGAAGCGGTATGACGCAAAGAGAGGCGATACGCTGGTGGAGGGCTGGAGGAAGCATCGCCTGGGGATTAACCTCGGCGTCGGCCTGCAGCATGATATAGCCTATAAGGTATGCGCCAATTTTGAATTGAAGTATCAAATTATCCCCGGTCACCCGCAGGTAATCTTTACGGCAGGGCTGGGCTTCTGGTTCTGAAAAAACAGGTTATGAGAGATTTTATTACAGGCGAAACGGGTTGCGGAAGCGCTGTGCTGGTGGGGCTTATCACGCCCGGCCAGAGCGCGGAGAAGGTGAGTGAGTATCTTGATGAACTCTCATTCCTGGCCGAAACGGCAGGGCTTGTGCCGGTGAAGCGCTTCGTGCAGCGGATGGAGGCGCCCGGCACGGCCACCTTTGTGGGCAAGGGAAAGCTTGAGGAGATAGCACTCTTTGTGAACGGAGAGGCGGAAGGTGCGTGTACGGTTATTTTTGACGATGAACTTTCCGCCCGCCAGCTTCGCAACATCGAGAAGACGCTCAAAGTCCGCATCATGGATCGCACCAGCCTCATCCTCGACATATTTGCCATGCGCGCGCAGACGGCACACGCCAGGGCGCAGGTAGAACTGGCACAGTATCAGTACCTGCTGCCGCGGCTGACCCGGATGTGGAGTCATCTGGAGCGGCAGCGGGGCGGCGGGGGAACCGTGATGCGCGGTCCGGGAGAAACGCAGCTGGAGTCTGACCGGCGCATGATCCTCGACAGGATTTCGCGCCTGAAGCAGGAGCTCAAAGAGATTGACCGGCAGAAGTCCGTGCAGCGGAAGAACCGGGGAAAGCTGGTACGCGTAGCACTGGTAGGGTATACCAACGTGGGGAAGTCAACGCTGATGACGCTGCTCAGCAAAAGCGAGGTCTTTGCCGAAAACAGACTCTTTGCCACACTCGACACGACGGTACGCAAGGTGACGGTAGAAAACCTGCCGTTTCTGCTGACCGATACGGTAGGCTTCATCCGCAAGCTGCCGGCACACCTGATAGAATCGTTCAAATCCACCCTCGACGAGGTGCGGGAAGCCGACGTCCTGGTACACGTGGCAGACGTTTCGCATCCCGCCTTCGAAGAACAGATAGCCGTCGTGGAGAAGACACTGTGCGAAATTGACGGAAGAGAGAAACCGGTAATAACAGTATTCAACAAGATAGATGCCTTCTCGCACGTAGCCAGGGAAGAGGACGACCTCACGCCGAAAAGACGGGAAAATTATTCGCTCGACGAGCTTCGGCAGACCTGGATGAGCCGGATGAACGAAAACTGTCTCTTTATCTCCGCACGCGAGAAGGTCAACATCGACAGCCTGAAGCAGATTATTTATGACCGGGTGAAGGAGATTCACGTCAGCCGCTTCCCCTACAACGATTTCCTGTACCAGCTTTACGACGGAGAATAAGGACGCGTGATTCACCCGCCGCGTCCGCACCGTCCGTCGATGCCCCTTTTTCCATACCGCGTATCCGGCCTCGCATGACAGTCCGGAATAATAATCTCCCCGTTAAAAAAATACACAACATCCCCCTTACACGAAAAACATATCGTGCAACTTGCCGCAAGTGTTAAAACACACCCCATCATCTCCGTGATATGACTGAAAAAATAATAAAAAGACCCCCCGATTCGGCAACCCCGGCCGGCAACACATCTGTTAATCATTTTTATAACACACACTGTTTTTTTCGGAAAAAGCCCCCCTCCCGGCCAGGCAAAAAAACTTTAGACCGGAAGGTAAAAAGAAGAAAAATCTGCTCGCGAATAAAAATAATACACGTACCCTTACGGCGAATTCCGGTAGTTACCGGGAAGTTCAAAGCAGTTACCGGGAAGTTCAAAGTAATTACCGGAAGATTTAAAGTAATTACCGGAGACTTTAAAGTAATTACCCGGAGCCTCAAGTCACCGGCTGAAACGTCAAAGTAATTACCGGAAACTTTAAAGTAATTACCGGAAAGTTCAAAGTAATTACCGGAAATTTTCCGGTAACTGCCCTAAAAGCTGATCCGACACTATAAACAGTTCATATACAAAGTTCATTCTCAAAACATTACACACTCTCAAAACATTCCGCCATGCCCGAAAATCTTACTCCGGTCACCGTCACAGGCCCCGCGAAACACACTGAAATCGCCCGTACGCGGCACACACGCAACGAAGCCGGCAAAGCGCCCGGAAAGCTGAAACCTGTGAAACGGAACCGGATAATCACCCCGTTCATACCGCTTTTCGCCCAGCTGACCTCCGATACCCCTGGAGACGGACAAATCCGCACTGACCGTATCCGTCCGTCCATGCCCGCAAAAAGGATGAACGGATAAAGAAACAGGATATGTCTTACGGCAAGTTTCACCGGAGTCACTCTTACATTCATATAAATAAAATGAATCGTAAGGATCGCAGTATACTCCCGAACCGGATGCAACAATCGTCCCAAAAGACAGAAAAAATGGGTCAATCATCCGTTTCACTCGATTTACACAGCCATTCTACCCCCACCTTGCCGGAGCCGACCTGTAATTTTTGTCAGACCGGATGCAACAATCGTCCCAAAATGCAGTAAAAATAGGTCAATCTACCGTTTTCACTCAATTTACACAGCATTACCCCCCTCATTGCCGCCCCTTCACCACCCCACCTCCCACGGGTACATCACCCCCGTTGATTATTTCCGGATAAAGTCGTACATTTGTCCCCCGCGCAACATCCCGAAAAATCCGCCGGATGCCGCAAAAGAAACAATAATATAAGGTATATGGAAAATAAACCCGGACCGACGGCAAGAAAACCCGACTGGCTCAAAACATCGCTCCCCCGCGGGAAGCAATACCTGGACGTGCGGGAAATCATCGCAGGGAAAGGACTTCATACAATCTGCACAAGCGGAAAATGCCCCAACCTCGCAGAATGTTGGGGCCGGGGAACCGCCTCCTTTATGATCCTGGGCAACATCTGCACGCGCGCATGCAAGTTCTGCGCCGTACAGACAGGCAACCCGCGGGGAGTGACGGATCCCGACGAACCGGAACGCCTGGCCGAAAGCATCGCGAAGATGCACCTGAAACACTGCGTGATTACCAGTGTCGACCGCGACGACCTGCCCGATCTCGGCGCCGGATTCTGGGCAACCGCAATCAGGCAGATCCGGCAGAGAAATCCCGGAGTGACGGTTGAAGCGCTGATCCCCGACTTCAACGGAGAGGCCACACTGATCGGCAAAGTGACGGATGCCGCTCCCGAAATCATATCGCACAACCTGGAAACCGTAAGACGCCTGACGCCGGAAGTACGCAGCCGCGCCAGGTACGACATCAGCCTCAAAACGATAGAAACCGTCGCCGGAAGCGGCAGAGCAAAGCCCAAATCGGGCATAATGGTCGGCCTGGGCGAGACGGAAGAAGAGGTGCTGCAAACGATGGACGACCTGATCGACGCCGGATGCCGGATACTCACCATAGGCCAGTACCTGCAGCCGACCCGGAAACACCTCGCGGTGAAAGAGTACGTGTCGCCCGGACAGTTCCGGAAATACGCAGCCGCAGCCCTTGAAAAAGGATTTGCATTTGTGGAAAGCGCCCCGCTGGTACGTTCGTCCTACCGTGCGGAGCGGCATGTTGAACGCACCGGCGTGAATGATGAAGGTAAACGTGACTTTTGAAAACCTCGGGCGCATCCGTTACAAAGAAGCCTGGGAGTACCAGGAAAAACTCTTCGGGACACTGCTCAGCGGGAAAGCCGCCACTTGCGGGAAAAAGCCCCCGGAACAACACCTTCTTTTCTGCGAACACGAACACGTCTACACCCTCGGCAAGCACGGCGACAGGCACAACCTGCTCATCGCCGAGCACCTCTGCCGCGACAGGCACATCGACCTGCACGCCACCGACCGCGGAGGAGACATCACCTACCACGGACCCGGGCAACTGGTCGCATACCCGGTCATCGACCTCGAAACGTTCGGGATGGGAATAAAAAGCTACATCTCCGCACTCGAAGACGTAGTGATAGAGACGCTGGAATCCTGCGGGATCAGGGGCGAAAAGGATGCAAAAGCGATGGGCGTGTGGCTTGACGCCGGCAATCCGGCCCGGGCGCGAAAGATCTGCGCCATCGGCGTGCGTGCAAGCCGCCATGTCACGATGCACGGGCTGGCGCTCAACGTCAATACCGACCTCGCCTACTTCAACCACATCAACCCCTGCGGATTCACCGACCGCGGAGTGACCTCCATGCAAAGGGAACTGGGCGGCGTCGACCCCGGCTTCGAAAAAGTATCCGTCCGGATGAAACAAGCCTTCGTTCACCGCTTCGGAATGGAATTATCACACGAGCTTAAACATTTTTAACCCCCAAACCGCAAGAAACCTTCTTAACATTTTTAATTTTGCATATCGAAAAAAAATCCATACAACAATAATCAAAAAAATATGAGCCAATTAGTCGATATTAAGGAGCTGAATGAGAGAATAGAGCAAAACAGCGATTTCGTCCGGATACTCGTTGCGGGCATGAACCGCGTGATCGTGGGACAGAAACACCTGATAGAGTCGCTGCTGATCGGACTGCTGTCGGACGGGCACATCCTCCTGGAAGGAGTCCCCGGACTGGCAAAAACCCTGGCCATAAAAACCCTGGCTCAACTGATCGATGCCGATTACAGTCGCATCCAGTTCACCCCCGACCTCCTGCCCGCCGACGTCATCGGCACCATGATCTACAGCCAGCGCAAAGAAGAATTCCAGGTGAAGCGCGGCCCCGTCTTCGCCCACTTCGTCCTGGCCGACGAAATAAACCGCGCCCCCGCCAAAGTGCAGAGCGCCCTGCTCGAAGCCATGCAGGAACGCCAGGTCACCATCGGCGAGCAGACCTGTCAACTGCCGGAACCCTTCCTCGTAATGGCAACACAAAACCCCATCGAACAGGAGGGAACCTATCCGCTGCCGGAAGCACAGGTAGACCGCTTCATGCTGAAGGTCATCATCACCTACCCGTCTCAGGAGGAAGAGAAACAGATCATCCGGCAAAACATATTCGAGCCGGTCTCCGCCGGCAAAGCCGTCATCTCCACGCAAGCCATCCTGGAAGCGCGAAAGATCGTGCGGGACGTATACATTGACGAAAAGATCAGCAAATACATCGTCGACATCGTCTTTGCCTCACGTTTCCCCGACCGCTTCGGCATGGCAAACCTGAAAGATATGATCGGATTCGGCGCCTCACCCCGCGCCTCCATCAACCTGGCGCTGGCCGCCCGCGCGTTCGCCTTCATCAAGCGCCGCGGCTACGTAATCCCCGAAGACATCCGCGCCGTATGTCACGACGTACTCCGCCACCGCATCGGACTCACCTACGAAGCGGAAGCCAACAACATGACCGCCGAAGAGATCGTCAGCGAAATACTGAACCGGGTAGAAGTGCCCTAACAGCGAAGATAAAGGGCAGCGTATAACATGGAAACAGCCGAACTGCTTAAAAAAGTACGACACATCGAGATCAAGGCGCGAGGCCTGTCGCGAAACATTTTTGCGGGAGAATACCACTCCGCCTTCAAAGGACGCGGCATGGCCTTCTCCGAAGTCCGCGAATACCAGTACGGAGACGACATGCGCGATATAGACTGGAACGTAACGGCACGATACAACCGCCCCTATGTCAAAATATTCGAAGAAGAACGTGAACTCACCGTCATGCTGCTGATCGACGTCTCCGGGAGTCTCGGCTTCGGTTCGCAAACGATACTGAAACGCGATATGGTAGCGGAAATAGCCGCCACGCTGGCATTCTCGGCCATCCAGAACAACGACAAGATCGGCGTAATCTTCTTCACCGATAACGTAGAGAAGTTCATCCCCCCGAAAAAAGGACGAAAACACATCCTCTATATTATCCGCGAGATCCTGCACTTCCGGCCCGAAGGCAACAGGACAGACCTGAGCGTAACCCTCCGCTACATGACCGGCGCCATCAAAAAGCGATGCACCGCCTTCCTCATATCAGACTTCATCGACGCCGGCGATTACGGGCAAGCGCTCCGGATAGCCGCCAGAAAGCACGACGTGGCGGCCATCCAGGTATACGACAGACTGAGCACGGAACTTCAGCCGGTCGGGTTAATGAAGGTAAAGGACCCGGAAACGGGAGAAGAACGCTGGATCAATACATCCTCCGGGAAAGTAAGAGATCGCTACCGCACCTGGTGGAACAGCATGCAGCTCTCGATGACCGGCGCTTTCCGCCAGAGCGGAGTGGACGGCGTGTCGGTATCCACCGGAAGCGATTACGTAAAGTCCTTACTGCAACTATTTAAACAGAGAAAGTAACTTGAAACGGAAAAAACAACATATCCGCCTGATCCGCAGGGCAGCCGTCACGATGCTGTGCCTTATAGCCGTCGCCCTCCCCCTTGCCGCGCAGAAGGCCACGGCGCAAGCCACGGTACAGCCCCCCGAAATACTGATCGGCGAACAGGCACTGGTCAACCTGAAAGTAATTACCCCGAAAGATAAGACCATCCAATTTCCGATATACGAAAAGGAGATGATTCCGGGTATCGAAGTGATAACCATGCTGACTCCCGACACCACCGTCGAAAACAGCGTGATGACACTCAACTTCAAATACGTAGTCACGTCGTTCGATTCCACCCTGTACCACATACCCCATATCCCGGTCTTCGACGGCACCGATACCATCTACTCCAACTCCTTCGGCTTGAAAGTCACGTCACCGGAACTCACCGATTCCACCCTGACCTATCTGGAAAGGATCAACAGACACGAAACCGATTCCATCGACTTCGGACAGCTGCAACTCAACGATATAAAACCCGTACGGAAAGCCCCCTTTGTCTGGACGGACTGGCTCCGGATCCTCTGGATTGTGCTGGGACTCGCGCTGATACTGGCCCTGACGGGGATTATCATCTACCTCTTATTGAATAAAAAGAAGAAAGGCTACTTCTTCAAGCCTCCGCAGGTACAGCCGGCGCACGTGCGGGCGCTCAGCGAACTGGACAGGCTCAAAGCCGGGAAAATATGGCAGCAGGGACGGGAGAAAGAGTTTTACAGCAAGCTGACAGACATCCTTCGCGTCTACATCCATGAACGGGAAGGGATCAATGCAATGGAAATGACGTCGGGAGAAATCCTGAGCGAGATACGGAAAACGACGGATGCAGACTCGGTGTACGAAAACCTGAAGCAGATCCTGTCCGTTTCCGACCTGGTGAAATTTGCAAAGTATACGCCCTATCC
>JAIRSV010000091.1 GCA_031255275.1 Proteiniphilum sp. | reverse complement strand
GGATTTCATTGTCTTTTCGTTATGAGGCAATTTTTATCGTGAAGCGATTGACCGCTATTCTCAGACATCAAATTACAAAAAGGTCGCTTGGGTATGTTCTTTGGAAATGAATATTTTTTTACGGCTCTCCGGGATGATATTCAGGAAATCAATCCGGTAAAAAGTTTGCATCTGCTGTGTACGAACACAAATTCCGCACACAACAGGAACATGCGTTCTACCCCGGAATCCGCGTATTCACGGTATAATCCACCGCGGTTAAGTAACCCTGGCATTGTCTCATGCAGCGTCAATGCCGAAGCTCTCGGTATTACCGTTGTCCGCCGGATGACGGTAAGTTTTTTACGGGTAAAACACTGTCTTGTCGAGAACAAAACAGCAATGTCAAACACAACAATCAAAAATTATGGAGAAGGATAGCTTTCGATTAGACAGTTCATGACGAACGCAAACGACTTTTTGAACAGCATTCATGTGGAAAAACAAAATCCATAGATGCCGGTTCGGTGCAGCTGTGAGTAAACACTTACGTTTAAATACAACATTCAAAAATTAGAATCAAATGCTTTTTACAAGTAAAAAAAATATCAAGTTAAACTTGTTGACAAAACTGTTATTGACAGGATGTATCCTGTGTGTCGGGTCATTCACTTCGACGGCACAGGAGAGTTTCACGGTTACGGGAACGGTGACCGACGAAAACGGAGTTGAAATGCCGAGCGTGGTCATCACGCTGCAAGGCTCTACCCGGGGTATAATTACCGATTTGGACGGGTCTTATTCTTTTAGCAATGTGAAGTCTTCGGATGTACTGGTTTTTTCCTTTATCGGATACAGGGAACATACGGAAAATGTAAGAACCAGACGCGTGATTAACGTTAGCATGAAAGAAAACCCGAATGAGTTGGACGAGGTAACCGTCGTAGCTTTCGGAAAGCAGAAGAAAGAGAGCGTGACAGCATCTGTAACAACGATCAACCCGTCGGAATTGCAAGTGCCTTCAAGCAACTTTACCACCTCTTTTGCCGGACGTATTGCGGGATTAATATCTTATCAGCGCACGGGTGAGCCGGGACAGGATAATGCACAGTTCTTTATCCGCGGCGTGACGAGTTTTGGTACCGGTAAAAAAGATCCCCTGATCTTGATTGACGGCGTGGAAATGGGGACGGAAGAGTTGTCGCGCTTAACCGTTGACGACATTGCCTCTTTCTCTATCATGAAGGATGCCAATGCAACAGCGCTGTATGGTGCGCGCGGTGCAAACGGAGTCATTTTGGTCAACACGAAAGAGGGTCGCGAGGGAAAGACTAAAATACAGTTCCGTATGGAAGGTTCCTTTTCGCAGCCTACCGAAAATGTGGACATCGCCGATCCCGTAAGTTATATGAAGTATCATAACGAGGCGGTGATTACCCGTACACCGGGTCGGACTTTGCCCTACGATCAGAAGAAAATCGCGTATACCGAAAGGGGCATAGATCCGATCCGTTATCCGGCCAATGACTGGCAGGATTTACTCTTCGACAAGCAGACTTTCAACCAACGTTATAACCTCAATGTGAGCGGCGGCGGTACGGTGGCTCGCTATTATATTGCGGCATCATACGCCAAGGATCAGGGTATTATCAAAAATAATCCCGTGCAAAGTTTCAATACCAATATCGATATTCGGAAATATTCTTTGCGCTCGAACGTCAACGTAAACCTGACCAAAACAACTGAGATTATTGTCCGTCTGAACGGTTCATTCGACGATTATACCGGCCCGCTGGATGGCGGCACAGACCTGTATAACAAGGCGATCAATGCCAATCCCGTCTACTTCAGACCCTTCTATGAGCCGGATGAGGGCAATATTCACACGAAGCATATCCTTTTTGGAAACTATTCTTCCGGGAATTACCTGAATCCCTATTCCGAAATGCTGAAGGGATACAAAACCGAAGACCGTTCCAATATGTATGCGCAGTTTGAATTGAAACAGGATCTCGGATTTCTGCTGAAGGGTTTGTCTTTCAGAGGACTGTTCAACGTTGATCGCTATTCGCTTCTGCCCATCAGAAGGCGGTACATCCCGTTCTTCTATACGCCGGCGACAACCGTCGATCCGGATGAATACAGACTTACGGCCATCAATCCGGACAGCGGTACCGACTATCTGGACTTTGTGCCCTCTGACAGGCAACTGGAAAGTACGATGTATTTTGAAGGCGCGGCCAACTATAGCGATACATTCAGGGAAAAACATGCTGTTTCGGCTTTGCTGGTGACAACTGTCAGGGAGATGCACAACGGGACGACCAACAATTTTCAGTTATCGTTGCCGCACCGCAATCTCGGCCTGGCCGGGAGGTTCACTTACAGCTACGACAGCCGCTATTTCGCGGAAGCCAACTTCGGGTACAACGGTTCGGAACGTTTCCATTCCAGTCAGCGCTGGGGATTTTTCCCTTCGGCGGGACTGGGCTATATCATTTCCAACGAAAAGTTTATGGAGCCGTTTAAGAACACTGTCTCCAAACTGAAACTGAGGGCTACTTACGGACTGGTGGGCAATGATGCCATCGGGAGGGACGAAGACCGTTTTTATTATATGTCGCAACTCAATATGACCGATGGCGGCCGGGGGTATGCTTTAGGTGACGAATATGGATTCTCCAGGCCGGGGATTTCCATTCAGCGTTACGCCGACCCGGACATTTCGTGGGAGATCAGCCGTAAAAGCAATTATGGCCTGGAATTGAATCTCTGGAATGACCTTGAGGTGCAGGTGGACTATTTCAGCGAACAGCGAACCAATATCCTGCAGGAGCGTTCGTCGATCCCTACCACGATGGGTTTGCAGAAGACTCCGCATGCCAATATCGGCAAGGCTACCGGAAGCGGTTTTGAGGTCTCGGTTGATTACACCAAATCGTTCACCAAAGATTTCTGGGCATTGATAAGGGGTAATTTCACGTATGCTTCCAGCAAGTACCTGGTGTATGAGGAACCGGATTATGACGCTGCCGGCGCTCCGTGGCGTTCGCACGTAGGCCGGAAGCTTTCGCAGACCTACGGGTACATTGCCGAACGTCTGTTTATCGACGAAGAGGAGGTGATGAATTCACCCACGCAGACGTTCGGTGAATATGGCGCCGGTGATATTAAGTATAAGGATATTAACGGTGACATGCAGATAGACCAGAATGACCAGGTGCCGATCGGATTTCCGACAACGCCCGAAATCATTTATGGCGCCGGACTGTCGTTAGGGTACAGGAATTTTGACTTCTCCTGCTTTTTCCAGGGATCGGCGCGGTCGTCATTCTGGATTAATGCGGCACAGACGGCTCCTTTTGTGAAGGATACGCGCGAGTCACTCAACAGCTTTGATACCAACAGGGCACTGTTGCAGTATTATGCCGACGACCACTGGTCGGAAGACAACCGCAATATCTATGCCCTGTGGCCCCGTCTGTCAGAGTCGCCGATGTCGAACAATCAGCAGACAAGTACGTGGTTCATGCGCGACGGATCGTTTCTGCGGCTGAAAACGGCCGAAATCGGATATACCGTTCCTGCCGCTGTGAGCCGCAAGATAAAGATGGAGAACGTTCGCCTCTATATTTCAGGCAGTAATCTTGCCGTATTTTCAGCGTTCAAGATGTGGGATCCCGAAACGGCCGAAAACGGTTTGAATTACCCCCTGCAAAGGGTGTTTAATATCGGCGCCAATATTGAATTTTAATCATCAATTAATGAAAAAGGATATGAAATTTTTACATTACATGCTTTTACTCTTCGGCATTGCCCTGTGCGGCAACTGTTCGGATTATCTGAATGTGGTGCCGGACGGTACCGCTACGCTGGAAACAGCCTTTTCGAACCGGATAAATTCGGAAAAGTTTTTTTACAGCTGTTATAACTACCTGCCTAATATGGCGGCGGCGTTTGACTATCCGGGTCTGATTGCCGGCGGAGACGAAATCTGGTGGGATGTCGACAATAATATGCGCAACAACCCCGGGGCGCGGATTGCACTGGGTCAGCAGAATATCACCGACCCGTATCAAAATTACTGGGACGGCTCCAGCGGCGGCAAAAGGATGTGGATAGGCATCCGCGACTGCAATATCTTTCTGGAAAACATCGATAATGTGCCCGATATAACGATCAACGAGGTGGTGCGCTGGAAGGCCGAAGTGAAAATCCTGAAAGCCTATTTCCATTTCTTCCTCATGCAGTTATACGGGCCGATCCCCATCATGGATCAGAATATTGATGTCAGCGCTACGCCCGAAGAGGTGCGCGTATACCGCGAACCGGTTGACGACGTGATTGAATACATCGTGCACCTGGTGGATGAGGCCATGCCTGACCTTCCGCCTGAGATTACGGAAATAACCACCGAAACAGGCCGGATCACGCAGGCCGTCGCCCTCTCCATCAAGGCCAAAGCACTGGTATGGGCTGCGAGTCCCCTGTTTAACGGCAGTTATATTTTCTATAAGGATTTCAAGGATAAAAGAGGGATACAGCTCATTGCCAATAATGATGATCCCAGCGTCATTCAGGCACGGTGGGTGAGGGCGTCGGCAGCTGTGAAAGACGCTATTGACGCGGCTCATGCAGGCGGACACCGGCTGTTTGAGTTCGATAAGCTGTACGAAGACTTAGCCGCCGAAACCGTCCTGAAATATACGCTGAGGGGATGCGTCACCGAGAGGTTTACCACCAACAGGGAAGTAATATGGCCCTGCACCAATGGCAACAATCAATTGCAGAACTGGTGTACGCCGAAGATATATACCGGCTATGCAGGCACGGCGGAGTTGAGCGCGACCCTGAAAATGGCAGAAACGTATTATACCAAAAACGGTCTTCCTGTCGACGAAGACCCCTATTGGATATATTATGCAACCCGCTATGAAACGCTGACGAATACGCTACCCGAAGTTGTTGAGGTTGACCCCGAAGCAGATCCCGAAGCAGTTGATCCCGATGCGGAACCGGATCTCTACACATGGCACCGTCACTATATCGGAAGCGGGGAGACAACGGCGCAACTGAACTATTACAGAGAACCCCGGTTTTATGCGCATCTCTGTTTCGACAGGGGAATCTATGAACTGATGGGGTATAAGGATGGCGGCGCGAACGGGCAAGGTGTCAATGAAGAACTGGTGATCAGGAACCGGTCGGGCGACACGCATGGACTGGTATTCCAGGATAGCCATCCTTCAACGGGTTATTTCATTAAAAAACTGGTAAGCTTCAGGATACCGACGAATACGCAGGAGCCTGCTCCCTACCGTTTTTCCATGCCGATCATACGTTTGGCCGATTTATATTTGCTCTACGCAGAGACGTTGAACGAAATAAAGGAATCTCCCGACAGCGAAGTGTACGAATGGGTAGACAGGATAAGAGAACGCGCGGGACTGAACGGAGTGGTCGAATCGTGGAAATATTCAAGCAACACGGATAAACCGTTCAACAAAGAGGGAATGCGCGAAATCATCAAGCGCGAGCGTCTTATCGAACTCTCCTTCGAGGGACAGCGCCCCTTCGACCTGCGCAGGTGGCGCGACGCCGAGAAATACCTCAACGAGCCTGTCCGCGGCTGGGACTTCCAGGGGCAGAAACTCGAAGACTATTATCAGACAAGGGTATACTTCAGCGACCGGAAGTTCACCTATAAAGATTACCTCTGGCCCCTGCGCGGCAATACGATCACCGTAAACAGCAACCTGGTGCAGAACCCCGGGTGGTAAAAATAATGTATAAACAGTAAATGGAACATTTATGAAACAGATCAATTTCAACAAACGAAAATATTCCTTTGGAATATGGACAGCAGGCTCACTCCTGTTCCTGCTCTCTTTGGCGATACTGTCATGTTCGGAACTCCCGACAGGCCAAACGCCTACCGACAGCGAGCCGCCCTCGCCGCTCAGCAATGTCTCGGTCACACCCACCCACGGCGGTGCTCACATTACCTATTCCCTGCCCGTGGAAGATGACATCTCTTATGTAAAATGCGAATTTACGTATGCCGGTGTATCCCGCACGGCACGCTCGTCCATCTATAAGAATTATATGGAACTGGATGGCATCGGAGAACCGGAAGAGATAGAACTTCGCCTTTACGTGGTAGACCACAGCGAAAACCTGTCTGAAGTACACATCGAAAGGTTCACTCCGCTCGATCCGCCCATGACGGCCGTATATAACTCATTCGAGATAGTGCCTACCTATGGCGGCGTAGTCGTGACATGGAAGAATCCGGCAGAAGCAATGGTCGGCATCTCATTCATGGCAAGCAACGATTACGGAGAACTGGAACTTCGGGATATGGTATTCTCCTCTCTGCCGGAAGACTCCAAAAAACTCCGACCGTTCAACACCCGTACACGTCTTTTTGCGCTAAGCATTACCGATAAATACGAGAATACATCGGATACCTTCAGGATCGAAGTAAAACCGTTCTATGAAGTGATGCTCGACAAGGATAAATTCAGCACACCGGAGCTTGCGGGAGACAATACCTCGGTGAACGATAACCGTCCGATACAAAAAATCTGGGACGGCGTCCTCGACGACCCCGACAAGTATCACGGATGGCATACCGACGCTGCGGCCGGCTATACCATTCCGCAGTACTTCACCATCAACCTCGGCACAACGGCACATCTGACCCATATCACCATCTTTGAACGCGGAGAGATTTACCCGTTTGCACAGCACAATCTGCGGCTGTTTGACATATACGGATGGCCTGACGAGGAGCTGCCGCGGGAGAGAACCGATGCGGCATACTATGACAACGCCACAGAATGGACAAAAGACTGGACGCTGCTGGCAGCGTGCGAAGTCATTAAGCCCTCCGGGATGCCTCCGGGAACCAATACCCCCGAAGACCTGGCAGCCCACAACGCCGGCTTCGATTATGATCTGCGGCAGGACGTCGCCCCCATGCGCTATATCCGGTTTGTAGTCCACGACACATGGGCGCACACACCGGCCATGCACATGGCGGAACTGTCGGTATATGGAGATGACGGAAATGAAACAGAAACTGATAAATCCCTCGAAGATGAAAAGAATTAAATGTAAATATTCCCCCCTGTCGGGAATAAAAGCGATGACAGCCATACTGTCCGTATGCGTAATGATATTCGTCTTTTCGTGCGAAAACATGAACAGCATACATGAACAGTACCTCAACCGCGGCGAAACATTGTATATCGGTACGGCAGACTCGATCACAATCCGGTCCGGACTCAACCGGATAGGATTTGCCTGGAAGATCAATGCCGATCCGCGTATAACGAAAGCCGTCATCTACTGGAACGAGCGCAGTGACAGCACCGTCATACCCGTGGTGCGCACGGCCGAAAGCGAACGCGAGATGTGGATGTCGGCCGAACTTCGGGACATGGCCGAAGGCGAATATATTTTTGAATTTGAGATGCAGGACAATAACGGACACGTTTCAAAGTCGATCGAAATTGCCGGAACCGTGCTGGGTGATCTTTATGTGGAGAATTTGCGGAACCGCGGCATCAAGTCGATCGCCAAACTCCTGTCCGGCGAGATGCAAATCATCTGGGAACCGGTATCGGTAACGGCAAGTTCACTTCTCTATTCGGTAATAGAATACGATTCCGACGGCAATACAGTGAAAAGAGAGGTGCCGAACGGTGTCGGTGAGACTTTGCTGGAGGGACTGCAAACCGGTGATGCAATAAGTATCTATACGATGCATAAACCGGAAGAGGGGCTCGACGAAATCCCGTCGCATAAACGGGTGTTTGTCATGCCCAAATTCGAGAGGGAAATACCCAAAGACCGCTTTCAGGCAGCCTTTAAGCCGGGAGACAATACCACCCCCCATCCCGGCGGCGGCGAAAACGACTGGACGAAACCCATTACAGATTTTGGTGTCGGACAACGCAGTCTGGCTAAAATTTGGGATGGCGGTGCAGCCAACAATACAAACGGCAAGACTATCTTACACACCGAAGACCAATCCGGAAATGCCAATGCAAGGTTCAAATTCCCGCATCACTTCACGATAGATATTGGCGCACAGGAGGGGGCTGTTCTCAGCCGGATGGAACTCTTTGCCAGAGTCGATAATGGCTCATTCTCCGGACACAGCCCCAGATTCTTTGAGATTTGGGCTACCGACGTGCCGAAAGAGCGGGATGATTTTGCCACGCAGGCAGAGTTTGAAACATATTACAGGACTACCTATGTCACGCAAAGAGACCCTGCAAAATATGACGCAAATGACGACGACTATACCGACAAACAGTCTAATTACGACAACCGCTGCCATAATTTTGTTGCACCGGCGCCGGCGCCGGGTATTTATAACTGGCAGGAGGACTGGATCAAACTCGGAGACTTTGAATGTGAAAAACCTTCGGCCATGAACTACAATCAGCGCAATGACGCCGACAATGCCGTATGGTCGGGAGGCTTCAACTTCACCTTTCCGGATGACGGTAAAAGAGTACGTTATATCCGTCTGGTAATCAAGTTTCCCAACTGGCAGAATACCAACTGTGTCAATCTGGGAGAGATCACGCTTTACGGCGATGATATTTAGACACGGCATATAATTTTCATAAAAGGAACTGTGAGGCAGTTCGGCAACTTGTAAAAAAAGTCCGGATTGCCTCATTCTTTTTATTTCTGTTTCTCTCGAAGAAGTTCCGGGAGCGTTTCGCCCGAAGGGCGAAAGAGTCAAAAGAGTTCCGGGAATATTTCGCCCGAAGGGCGAAAGGGTCAAAGAAGTTCGGGGAAGGTTTCGCCCGAAGGGCGAAAGGCTCAAAAGAGATGATGTGACGATATGTTAATGAGGCAATGGGAAAAAATCAGCTCGGGGAGCGCCGGAGCGGCAAGGGGCGGGAGCACCCGCCCCGACGAGCGAAAAAGAAAACAGTTCGGACAGTGTCCCGAAGGGACACGATTTTCATAACCGCAGGTCGCTGACCTGCGGGGGGAACATCAGCGTCATACTGCCTGAAAGGCAGTACCGTTCAGTCAAGTCCTGCCTTTCAGGCAGCGCTGCGCGTTTCCGACAATCCGCAGGCTGCGTTTCACTTGCCCGCGGTTATGACGATATTGCCCTTCAGGCAATGTCCACCGTCATGTCGACCGGAACGTAGCGCAGTGGAGACATCTCACTCCAAAGAACAGATTTCTCGACTGCGCTCGAAATGACGGCGGCGTGTTGATGTGATAATGTAATAATGTGACAATGAACTATGCGCTGTCGCGCTCCGAAATCGTTCGTCGGGGCGGGTGCTCCCGCCCCTTGCCACTCGGGCGTTCCCCGAGCTGGTTTTCTCCACTTTTCCACTTCTTTTCCGTTCCGGCTTGGAAATTCGGATAATAGGACGTACTTTTGCGGCCTGAATTCAATGTCCATGACCTATAATAATAAGGAAGAACTGTTACATTTTATATGGGAGTCCAGACTTTATCCTCCCGATTCACTCGAAACGACGGACGGCCGAAAGATAGAGGTTCTGCATCCGGGGATGCGTCACTCACAGGCCGGGCGCGGCTATCTTAACGCGAAGATAAGGATCGGCGACAGGCTGCTGACCGGAGATGTGGAGATCCATCCCGCTTCCGTCCACCCGGAAGAGCGCGAACATTATACCGACAGGGACTGCAGTGCAGTGATCCTGTACCTGTCCGGGTGCGCGAACGGAACGGAGGTGTACGGAACGGAGGAGTACATTCCGCTGTGCGAACTGCCCGTACCCGACGTGATCCGGAAGAATGTCGAATACCTGACCCTCAGCCACAACACCCTTCCCTGCCGGGAACACCTCCCCGTCCTCCCCCCGGTATACATACGCCTCTTCCTCAGCGCACTCACCGTCGAACGGCTGGAACGGAAGGTCAACGATATTTACGCCCGCCTCGACCACTTCCGGCACTCGTGGGACGATGTCTTCTACGTCCTCCTCGCACGCAACTTCGGCTTCGGACTGAACGGCGACGCCTTCGAGCAACTCGCCCTTTCGCTGCCCCTCAGCCACATCCGCCGGCACGGTGACAGCCTGTTTCAGGTAGAAGCGCTCCTGTTCGGTCAGGCGGGGCTGCTGGAGGATGCGGAACTTCCCGCGCCGGAAGCTCCCGGCACGAAGGATCACCGGGAAACGCCGGAACGAAAAGCCGCTGACGATTATTACCTCTACCTGCAGCAGGAATACCGTTTCCTGAAGAACAAATATGCACTGACGCCCCTGGACGCCCGCCTCTTCAGACGGATAAAGGTACGTCCGCGCTCATGCCCCGAAATCCGTATCGCACAGCTCGCCGTCCTCCTGCAATCCTCCTCCGGGCAGCTCTTCTCCGCGGTGCTCGCGCAGGAAAAAGTCGACGCCTGGATGTCTCTCTTCCGCATATCCCCCTCCGTCTACTGGCATACGCACTGCACCTTCGGAGAACGTTCTCCCGAATCGGACGGACGCCTGGGAGACGCCTCTCTGCAAATACTGCTGATCAACACCGTGACGCCCATACTGTTTGCCTACGGCAGGAAAACCGGCGACGCAGACTGCTGCGACAGGGCCGTCCGGCTGCTGGAGTCGCTGAACCCGGAAAGAAACGTAATCGTCTCCGATTTCCGCAAAGCAGGCGTGATCGCCCGGAACGCCTTCGACACCCAGGCCCTCATCCAGCTGCGAAGGGCATACTGCAATCCGCGCAAGTGCCTCTCCTGCCGGATAGGATACAAGCTTCTCGCCTCGGAGAGCGAATATCTCGACAGCTGATGCCTTGATTTCCCGCCTTTGCATCACCCTGATATTCCGACAGACATCCGGTTGTAAAAAAATGAAAAAATTGTGCGAGACTGCGTAAAACATTGTACATTTGTGCCGGCAAATAACATTCGCCCTACACACAAACGAAGACAATGCTACATAAAGTATCCCCACTCCTTTTTCGCCTGCTTCCCGCAGCAGTAGCCGTCCTCCTGTGCCGCTCCTGCGCAAACATAGCCTCCCCCACCGGAGGTGCTTATGATGTGGACCCTCCCGTCATGAAAAGTGCATCGCCCGCCCTCAATGCGCTGAACGCATCCCCGTCGCGAATCGAAATCGAATTCGACGAAAACATCAAAATCGAAAAGCCCAGCGAAAAAGTCATCGTAACCCCTCCCCAGAAAAACCTGCCGGTGATCCGCGCCGCAGGAAAAAAGGCTATTGTGGAACTCAAAGACACGCTGTTGCTCAATACTACCTATACGATAGATTTTGGCGATGCTATCACCGATAATAACGAAGGCAATCCGCTGGAAAAATTCCTCTACTCATTCTCTACCGGCGACCGTCTCGACACCCTCTCCATCTCCGGAAAGGTACTTGCGGCATACGACATGGAACCCGTTACGGGAATCTACGTAGGCATCCACGCCAACCTCCACGACACGGCATTCACCCGCACACCCTTCGAACGAATATCCCGCACCGACTCCCGCGGCCGCTTCATCGTACGCGGGATGGCCCCCGGCGAATACCGGGTGTTCGCACTGAACGACCTGAACCGGGATTACAAGTATGACAATCCGCAGGAAAGCATTGCCTTTCTCGACTCCATCGTCATACCCTCCACCATGCCCGCCGTACGCCAGGACACCATCTTTCTGGACAGCCTCACCATCGACACGATACGCACCGTCCACTACACCCGCTTTCTGCCCGACAGCCTGATACTGCGCTCCTTCCTCTCCGACTTCCAGCGGCAGTACCTGCAAAAGCACGAACGCCCCGAAGCCCACAAGCTCAACCTCTTCTTTGCCGCGCCGACCGACAAACCTACCCTCACCCTGCTGAACCCCGCCACTGAAAACGACGACTGGTACGTAGCCGAACGAAGCGCCAAAAACGACACCCTCCTGCTCTGGATCACCGACTCGCTCATCTACCGGCAAGACTCCCTGCGCATACAGATCAGCTACCTGCGCACCGATTCGCTGAACATAAACCGGATCACGACCGACACCCTCGACTTCAACATGAGGCGGACAGGACGCGACCGCCGCAATGCGGAGAGAAAAGAAAGGGAAGCGGAGAGAGAAGCAGAGAGAAAAGAAAAGGAAGCGGAAAAGAAAGAAAAGGACGGGAAAGAAGAAGAAAAAACCCCGGTCAAATTCCTGGGCATGAACACCAATATTCAATCCACCTTCGAGCTATACAACCCGATCCGGATAGAATTCGACCAGCCGGTCACGACATTCGACTCCACCCTCGTGCAATTGCAGACGGAGGTCGACACCCTCTTCGAAGCGATACCCTTCCGCATGGAACCCGATACGCTCAATCCGCGCAAATTCACCCTGCGCACCCGCTGGGAACCCGGCGGAAAATACAGAATACAGATCGATTCGGCCGCCATCACCGGCCGCTACGGTCTCTGGAACAACAAATACGAACAGACATTCACGGTAAAACCGCTGGACCAGTACGGAAACCTCGAAATATCCCTCGCCGGACTGCCCGAAGGGAAACCCGCCTTCGTCGAGCTGCTCGACAAATCCGATAAACCATTCCGGAGAAGCCTCATCAAAGCCGACGTGGCTAAATTCCAGGATCTGCCCCCCGGCGAGATATACGCACGCATCGTGGTGGACGATAACGGAGACGGCGCCTGGACCACCGGAAACTATGAGAAGGGACGGCAGCCCGAAGAAGTATACTACTTCCCCGGCAAACTGGTGATAAGAGCCTTCTCGGATCACTCCGAAGAATGGGACATCCGCTCTACACCCGTGACGCAACAGAAACCGCCGGAGATAACCAAAAATAAGCCGGAAGAGAAAAAACGGCGCAATCCGAATCAGGAGAGACAGCAGCAGCAGCAACAGCAACAGCGACAGCGGCAAAATCAGCAAGGCTCTTCCTTTTCGGGATCAAGAGGAGGCGGAAGTCCGGACACATCCGCCGGCACGCGGCAGCGATCGACAGGAATGAGATAGCTCTCGCGAATATAAAATCCATATAAAGTCAAAATTATGATACATCAAAAAACTGCATTTACGGCAACCCTGCTTTTTCTGCTCTTCACATTCAGGCCGGTCGGCGCACAGTGCGAACTGACCAATACCGCCTTCGCAAGCGGCGAAGACATACGGTATGACCTCTATCTGAACGTAGCATTCCTGAACGCACGTGCCGGAAGAGGATCGCTCTCGGTGACCGAAGCGAACTACCGCGGCGAAAACGCCTACAAAATGGTGATGCTGCTCAACACCTCCGGTCTGGCCGGAAATATATATACGGTGAACGATACGCTCACATCCTTCATAGACATGAATCTTCGCCCCCTGCTCTTTACCAAAGAAGCATCGGAGGGGAAAGACTACTCCGTGGAACGGCAGTCCTACTCCTACGAGAAAGGTGCGGTGAATATACGCGCCTTCCGCCTCTGGAGAGGCGCAGAACAGTATGACGAAACAATCACCACCGATCACTGCACATACGATTACCTCTCCGTACTGCCCTACATCCGCAACCTCAACTACACCGGCATGAATCCCGGCGACAGACACCATATCCGGTTCATATCCGGAAAAAAGCCGGTGAACATGTATGTCAATTACCAGGGCATATCGAAGATAAGAGCTAACAACGGGAAAAAATACGAAGTCATCAACCTCTCGCTGACCATCCTCGACGAAGCCTTCAATGACCCGAAAGATGCTCTGAAGGCATCACTCACCAATGACGAAAACCGTATCCCGGTCATCATAGACACCACCCTGAAGATCGGATCCATCAAGGCAGTCCTGCGCAGCGTCTCAGGCGTCAGGCATCCGTAATGCCGTCGGGGCGCGCCGTTCGGCACACAGTCCACATAAAACAGCACGGAGAAAGTAAACAGCAGGAAATTTGACGCACACTACTGATTGAAGGAATGAAGATTTTTGCTGTCGGATTGAACTACCCGTCTCACAATAAAGAGATGCAGCGCACGTTCGAGAGTGCGGAACCGGTCATATTCATGAAACCGGATACCGCCCTGCTGAAGGGGGATAAACCGTTTTACCTCCCCGACTTTTCCGACGAAATCCATTACGAAACAGAGCTGGTACTGAAGATAAGCCGCCTGGGGAAAAACATAGCCGAACGCTTCGCCCCCCGCTATTACGACGAAATCACCGTAGGAATCGACTTCACCGCACGCGACCTTCAGCGGAAACAGAAAGCACTCGGTCTTCCGTGGGAGATCGCGAAAGGCTTCGACGGATCGGCAGCTGTCGGAACGTTTATACCCAAAAGCGAAGTATCCGACATCCGGAATCTGGATTTCCGGCTCGATATTAACGGTCAGACCGTTCAGCGAGGCAACACGAAAGAGATGATCTGTCCGGCAGATAAAATCATAGCCTTTATCAGCCGCTTCTTCACGCTGAAGATCGGAGACATTATTTTTACCGGCACGCCGGCAGGTATCGGCCCGGTGTCGGCGGACGACCGCCTTCAGGGCTATCTCGAAGACCGGAAACTGTTTGATTTCAGGGTGAAGTGAACTGATTAACTGCCATATCCACATATAACGAATGAACAAAACAATTCTTTCCGTCCTCTCCCTCCTGTTCTGCGCAGCGGCGGGCTTTTTTGCCGCCGCACAGGAATATAACCCGATTCCGGTAGCGCTGCCCTCCCTGCAGATCGCGCCCGACGCCAGGGGCGGAGGCATGGGTGACACCGGAGCAGCCACTGCACCCGATGTCTACTCCCAGCACTGGAACGCCGCCAAATATCCGTTTATTCCGGGCGAAGCCGGCATAGCCTTCACCTACACCCCGTGGCTCGGCAAGCTGGTGGACGACATCCATCTGCTCTATACGTCGGGTTACCTCAAATTCGGATATGACGGGCAGAATGTTCTCAGCGCCTCGCTGCGCTATTTCTCGCTGGGAGACGTGGAAGCAGGCAGTCTTGACGGCAAGTTCTGGCAGATGATGTCACCGCACGAACTGGCCGTCGACGCAGGCTATTCGAGAAAGCTTACCGAAACATTCTCCGGCGCAGTCACCCTCAGATACATCTATGCCGACTACTCCTTCGGGAGCGCCGATGTGACGCCCGGAAACGCTTTCGCCGCCGATATTGCCGGCTATAACGAAACCTCTTTCTACCTGGGACGCTCGCCGGCACAGTTCGGATTCGGATTTAATCTCTCGAACATCGGCACCAAAATCTCTTACGATGGCGGAAACACCAGCATGTTCCTCCCCGCAAATTTACGG
Source organism: Proteiniphilum sp. (assembly GCA_031255275.1). GTDB lineage: Bacteria > Bacteroidota > Bacteroidia > Bacteroidales > Dysgonomonadaceae > Proteiniphilum. Next base: position 14,157 of record JAIRSV010000091.1, on the reverse strand, counting down.
CTGGGCGTCTCCCTGACGTATCCGCCGGATCCGAAAAACACCTTCGCCGTCAGTTTCGACATCAACAAGCTGCTGGTACCCACCCCGCAATTGCCGTCCGACGACGAAACCGAAGAAGAAATGCAGCAGCGAATCGACAAGTATGAGCGAATCTCGTCCATCGGCGGAATCTTCAAATCATTTGCCGACGCGCCCGGCGGCACCGAAGAAAAGATGCGGGAAATCGTCTGGTCGCTCGGAGCGGAATACAGCTACGAAAAACGCTTCACCCTCAGGACAGGCTACCATCACGAGAACGAGTACAAGGGCAACCGTCGCTATTTTACTTTTGGCGCCGGTTTCAAAAGCAATATCTTTCAGATAGACGCCGCCTGCCTGGTCTCTGCCGTCCCGTCGAATCCGCTGGATCAGACGCTGCGGATCTCACTTGGCTTCGACATGGAGGGAATCGGCAATTTATTCATACGGTAAGCCATGCAGACAATACGCATAGGTTTCGGTTACGACATGCACCGCCTCCGGGAGGGCCGGGAACTTTGGATCGGAGGAGTGAAGCTGGATTACGAGAAAGGCCTGCAGGGACACTCCGACGCCGATGTACTGATCCATGCCCTCTGCGACGCCCTGCTGGGCGCTGCCGGCCTGCGCGATATAGGCTATCATTTTCCCGATAATTCCGAAGAATACCATAATATAGACAGTAAAATCCTGCTGAAGGAGACCATGAACCTGTTGAGAGACAACGGCTACTCGCTGGGAAATATCGACGCAACCGTCTGTGCGGAACGCCCCCGGCTCAGCCCCCATATTCCCGCCATGCAACGCACGCTGGCCAAAGTGATGGAAGTAGCCGAAGAACTTATCTCCGTCAAAGCCACCACATCGGAAAAAATGGGCTTCGTCGGCCGGGAAGAAGGCATCACCGCCTATGCGGTAGCACTTGTACGAAAACCGTAACGAAGCACAACCATGTCCCGCTCCGGCAGGCAAGCATCACTGATGAATTTTTACGAAAAAGCGTTCCGCCTCCCTTTCCGGTGGCTCCTGCGCAAAAGACAGTCAAAGGGATACGGGATACATTCGCCGTTTGCCTTCAATTTGATCACCGGTACGCTCCATTCCCCCCACCGCTTTTATGCCTTTTCCGACATTCGCGAAATACTGCTCCAAAACGGGTTTGCGCCCGATCCCTCCGCCGCCGGGTTCAATCAACTCACCTTCCGGCTGATACACCGCTTTCAAGCCCAAAACATCCTGGAGATCAATTCGGGCAGCGGGACAAACACCCTGTTCCTCACCGCCCCCTCGTCGCACATCCGTTGCACGTGCGTGGAAGAAGACGGCAAAAAGGTAGCCGCGGCCGAACGCCTCCGGAAGCAAACCGGCCGGCAGTGGAAGACAGTTAGCACACTCTCCGGCTGCGAAGGAGAACGCTACGATGCAATCGTTGTTGACCTGAGAGGAAGCCTCATACCCGATATTTCCACGCTGACGGCGCTGAGCCATCCCGACACGTTCTGGGTGTTTCATCCTGTGAAAAGAGGAGCAGGTAAACAATTTTGGAATAAAATCGTTCATGATGAACGGGTACGGATAACATTCGACGCAAAAGAGACGGGAATTGTTTTTCCCAAGCCCGGCTTTCACAAGAAGAACTACCTGGTTTAAATCAGGAAACAGCTTAAAACGATATGCAACCGGCATAAAATAATTGTATGAAGAAAAGTATGATATATACGAAAACCGGCGACAGAGGTACAACCTCGCTGGCAGGAGGAACAAGGGTAAGCAAAACACACGTCCGCCTCGATGCGTACGGCACGGTGGACGAGCTGAACAGCTATATCGGCTGGCTGAACTGCGAGATAAAAGAAGCCACCCATCACGACTTTCTGCGCTACATCCAGCACAAACTGTTCTCCGCAGGCGCCTTCCTGGCAACGGATACCGAAAGCGGGCATTCGAAACCGTCCGTCGGCACTATCACCGAAAAAGACATCTCGCGCCTGGAGGAACAAATAGACATAATCGACCGCAACCTGCCGCGCCTGAGCCGTTTCGTCTTGCCCGGAGGCAGCGAAGCAGCCGCACGTGCCCATATATGCCGCACGGTAGCACGCCGTGCGGAACGGAATGTGTATCGTGTAGCCGAAAGATTTCCGGTTGCAGATGAGGTACTTATCTTCCTGAACCGGCTGTCGGACTACCTTTTCGTACTTGCCCGGTATGAATGCGGTAAAACCGCGGAAGAAATATATTGGGAACGAAGCGATATATAAAAAGTTTTTATACATTTGCGGGAAATTTGAACGTTTTCGTTAAGCTAAATGAATGGCGACCGAATTTGCCCGGATTTATGTCATAGCGAGAAAACACTTGACTTGAAAGAAATAACAACAAAATAAATAAATTATCAATGTATTGGACACTTGAACTGGCATCGAAACTGGAGGATGCTCCCTGGCCCGCTACAAAAGATGAATTAATTGATTATGCCCAGCGTTCGGGCGCTCCGCTGGAGGTGATCGAAAACCTGCAGGAAATAGAAGAGGAGGGAGAAATATTTGAATCAATAGAGGACATTTGGCCTGATTATCCGAGTAAGGAAGACTTCTTCTTCAACGAAGATGAATATTAGGCATCATTGTAGTGATAAGGTACTAAAAAACATCCCGGCAACAAACCTGTCGGGATGTTTTTTTTCGGCATACCGGAGAAAAATTCCCCCGGTCAATAATCCGTAAAAAAAACCGCAAACCGTGGCACCGTGACCGAAAAAAGAACTTTTATCCCGTGAGAGATAACTTTCATCCCGTGAGAGATAACTTTCATCCCGTGAGAGATGACTTTCATCCCACAATAGATAACTTTCATCTCACAATAGATAACTTTCATCCCACAATAGATAACTTTCATCCCACAAGAGATAATTTTCATCTCACAATAGATAACTTTCATCCCACAAGAGATAACTTTCATCCCGTGAGAGATAACTTTCATCCCATGAGAGATAACTTTCATCATACAGGTGATTTTTGCCCCCTTCCGGGCAATCTCCGGCAATCCACAGAAACGGAAACCCTTTCCCGGAGCGCCTCACACAAATATCCGCCATGGCAGAATCCCGGAAATCCGGCAGAGACAGAGATGACGACCGGGAAATCGTGTTACATGCCACCAAAGCGAAACGGCCATTCAAACACGCCGGACAAGCCTCAATCCGAACGGCGACCCTCCGCTATAACCTTTTCGATCACCTTCGGGAAAAACGCATATTCCAACACATGCACCTTCCGAGCCACCTCCTCGGGCGAATCCTCCGGCAGCACCTCGCAAGTCGCCTGAAAAATAATCTCCCCCCCGTCATACTGTCCGTCCACATAATGGACAGTGATACCCGATTCATTCTCACCCGCATCCACCACCGCCCGGTGCACCCGGTCGCCATACATCCCCTTACCACCGAATTTGGGCAGCAGCGCCGGATGAATATTGATGATCCTGCCGGGAAAAGCATCGAGAAGCGGCTGCGACACTTTCAGCAGAAATCCCGCCAGCACAATAAAATCGACACCGCAGACACGAAGCACATCCGTCACAGCCAAACCATCTTCAAACTCAACCCTGCTGAAGGTGAGAGACTTAACGCCCAGTTGCCGGGCACGTTCATGAACATAAGCATCCCTCCTGTTCGAAACGATAAGGGAGACAGATATATTTCGGTTTCCGGAAAAATAGCGGACAATATTTTCCGCATTACTGCCATTTCCGGATGCAAACAAGGCAATATGAGTCATAAAACGGCTGTTTTTTTGCACAAAAAAATGTAATTCGTGCAGCTTTCTTGATTTTAACGAATAAAAATTTGCTCCGTTCAAGAAAATTTGTGTTACTTTGCACCGCAAATTTAAGAATAAATTTTTTCATTTTAATATCGAAAATTATGTCAGAAGTAGCACAGAGAGTAAAATCGATTATCGTCGATAAGTTAGGTGTTGAAGAAGCCGAAGTGACCGAAACCGCAAGTTTCACCAACGATTTGGGAGCAGATTCTCTCGATACGGTAGAATTGATCATGGAATTTGAAAAAGAATTCAACATTTCGATCCCCGACGATCAAGCGGAGAAGATCTCTACGGTTGGCGACGCCATTTCCTACGTAGAGCAACACGCAAAATAATCCATTTTTATGGAGTTAAAAAGAGTAGCAGTAACAGGCCTGGGAGCGATTACCCCCATCGGAAACAACGTAAAAGATACGTGGACGAATATTCTGGCGGGTAAAAGCGGAGCCGGGCCTATTACTCATTTCGACGCATCGCTTTTTAAGACGCAGTTCGCCTGCGAAGTAAAAAACTTCGATCCGGGCGATCTCTTCGACCGCAAAGAAGCCCGAAAATATGACCGCTACGCACAGTTAGCCATCCAGGCCGCCAAAGAGGCGATGGAAGACTCCGGACTTGATCCCGACACAGAGGACAGAGACCGCATCGGGGTCATTTTCTCAGCAGGAATCGGAGGTATAAGAACATTCGAAGAAGAAGTCGGAAGCTATTACACCAACATGGACAAAGGGCCGCGATTCAACCCCTTTTTCATTCCGAAAATGATAGCAGATATTGCCGCAGGCCATATCTCTATGATTTACGGACTGAGAGGCCCCAACTATGCAACCGTATCCGCCTGCGCATCCTCCACAAATGCAATCGTAGACGCATTCAATCTCATACGTCTGGGCAAAGCCAACGCCATCGTGACGGGAGGAGCCGAAGCAACCATCAGCCCCTCGGCAGTGGGAGGCTTCAACGCCATGCACGCACTCTCCACCCGCAACGACTCGCCGCTGACCGCTTCACGCCCGTTCAGCGCCAGCCGCGACGGATTTGTCATCGGAGAAGGCGGAGCATCGCTCATCCTCGAAGAATTAAACCATGCACTGGCACGCGGAGCTACCATCTACGCAGAAGTAGTCGGCGGAGGCATGTCAGCCGATGCACACCACATCACCGCCTCGCACCCCGAAGGGCTGGGAGCCAAACTGGTGATGCGAAACGCGCTGGAAGACGCCGGCATGAGTCCCGACGAAATCGACTACATCAACGTACACGGCACCTCCACGCCCGTAGGAGACCTCTCGGAGGTGAAGGCAATCCTCGACGTGTTCGGCGAACACAGTTACAAGCTGAATATCAGCTCCACCAAGTCAATGACAGGTCATCTTCTGGGAGGCGCAGGCGCTATCGAAGCGATGTTCACCATCCTGGCAATCAGAGATCAGACAGTTCCTCCGACTATTAATCATGAAGAGGGAGACAATGATCCCGAGATTGATTACAACCTGAATTTTACATTCAACAAAGCTCAAAAAAGGAAGATAAGAGCTGCGTTATCTAATACTTTTGGCTTTGGGGGACACAACGCAAGTGTAATTCTCAAGCAATTCCTAAAATAGTGTGTTCAGAAAACTCGTAAAGAAGATCAGGGCTTTTCCGCACAGAAATAAAGAGCCTTATCTCTCATTTCATAACATATTGGGGTTCTGTCCCGACAGGATAGATCTTTACATGGAAGCAATGACCCACCGTTCTTCGCCCACTCAGTCGAAGAAGGGGCGATGGGTAAATAACGAGCGTCTCGAATTTTTGGGAGACGCCATTCTCGACGCCATCGTCGCCGACATCCTTTATAAAGATTTCGAATACAAAAAAGAGGGTTTCCTCACCAGTACGCGATCGCGCATCGTACAGCGGGAGACGCTCAACAAACTGGCCGCGGAACTGGGAATCGACAAGCTGATAGTTTCGTCGACCCGCAACCTGGCGCACAATACCAACATATACGGTGACGCCCTGGAAGCCCTCATCGGAGCCATCTATCTCGATCAGGGGTACCGGGTAGCCAAGAAGTTTGTGTTTGAAACGCTCATCAAACAGCACTTGAATATCGACAAAGTGCTGAAAAGCGAAGTCGATTTCAAATCCAGACTCATCGAATGGGGACAGAAAAACAGGGTGGAAGTCAATTTCGAGGTCACGGAATCGACCTACGATGATCAGAACAACCCGGTATTTTTTGCCTGCGTAAAGGTGGGTGGAACCGAAATAGGTTCCGGAAAAGGATACTCGAAAAAGGAATCACACCAGATGGCGGCAAAAATAGCTATCAAAAGATTACGCGAAAATAACGAGTTGCAGGAGTCACTCGTCAAAAAGACAAAGGCAAAAGTTGCACCGCCGCCTTCTTCCCCGAATAGCAAATGACGGGGGAAACCCGTACAAATCTCCTTCCCTTTACCTTATCGGTTCATCAGATCCCGAAAGAGATGCCCATTCGTTTTCCCTGGGCTACCAGTTGATTGTCCGGCGTGACCAGCCGCAATTTGCCCGCCACTTCCGATAAGGGCACATCGGTAATATCGGGACCTATCTTGGCCACCATCCGGCCGAATTTCCTTTCATGAATCAGTTTGGCGGCATGTCCGCCGAGTAACGTACCGAGATTCCTGTCGTATGGCGACGGCGAACCTCCGCGCTGGATATATCCGAGCACGGTTTCACGGGTTTCATATCCGGTCTGTGACTCGATCTCGCGGGCAAAGTAGGTAGCGGGTCGTTCTCTGACCGGCAATTCGACCCCCTCCGCCACGGCCACGATGGAGTAGGCTTTCCCTATCTCCATCCGCTGGTTGATCTTGCTGACGACGGCCTTCATATTATATCCCAATTCAGGCAGCAGAATAATATCCGCCCCTCCGGCCATGCCGGCGTGGAGCGTGATCCATCCGGTGTGGTGTCCCATCAGTTCGATTACCATCACGCGGCGATGCGAACTGGCCGTGGAGTGAAGCCTGTCGATCGCCTCGGTAGCGATATTCACTGCCGTATCGAATCCAAAGGTTACATCCGTGCCATAAACGTCATTATCAATGGTCTTGGGTATTCCTACCACGTTCAGTCCCAGTTCCGAGAGCATCCAGGTGCTGCGTTGCGTACCGTTCCCGCCGATGCAGACCAGACAGTCGAGTCCCAGTTCGTTATACGCATTCTTGATCTGTTCCCTGTCCTTTTCGTCGGGAGAATTGATCATTTTGCGGAATACTTTCTCCCTTGCCGTACCCAGAATTGTCCCTCCCACATTCAATATCCCTGAAAGGGAGGTATCGGTGAGTTCAACGATGTCTTTGTGCAGTAATCCGGAAAAACCGTCCTGGATTCCGATTATCTGCATGCCGTAATTATTGATGGCCGTTTTGCCTACGCCTCGTATGGTCGCATTAATTCCCGGAGCGTCACCGCCGGAAGTAAGAATACCTGCTTTCATTTGAATACTTTATTTTGATGTTTGGATGATTAAAAAAATCAGGGCTTTTATCATTCGCTTTGCTTACGCTGTTCGGCTTTACGTTATTAAAACCGTTGAGCAACCGCTGATCTGTCGGTCATTAAATCCGCAAACGGATAAATTGCCTTTATTCTCACGCTTGCAAAGGAAACAAAAAAGGGAGAAAAAAAGGAAGTTTCGCCAAAATTATTTTTCGGCGAGTATCCTGTCCTCCGTCCGCAGGCTTTTCCCGTATTTGCAGAGTCGTCACTGCCGGCGCAACTTTGCATAAATGATTCCCGCTGCCCGCTCCGACGCGCCGGGACCGCCCAGGATTCGCCGCATTTCTTCGTAACCGTCGAGCATATTCTGCCGGTAGCTCCGCACATGCAGTATCTGTTTCAACTCTTTGCGGATGTTATCCACCGTGAAGAAACGGGCGAAAAGCTCTTTTACAACTTGACGGCCGCATATCAGGTTCACCAGCGAGATATAGGGGGTATGAAGAATATTTCTGAAAATCCAGTAAGTAGTCCGGGGCACCGGCGTCCGGTAGCAAACCACTTGCGGTACATTGAGCAAGGCTGTTTCCAGCGTGGCCGTGCCTGACGTTACAAGGGCGGCGTCCGACTGTGCCAGAATACGGTATGTCCGGCTGAAAAGCACTTTCGCCGGGGGAAAAGGGGTGATAAAGTTTTTATAGAACGCAGGATCAATGCCCGGTGCTCCGGCCACGATCAACTGGTAGTCTTCCGAATATCCTTTTGCCGCTTCCAGCATGGAGGGCAGGTTGGCGGCAATCTCCTGCTTGCGGCTTCCTGCCAGGAGGGCGATCACCGGTTTGTTTTCCAGTCCGTTTGTTTCGACGAACCGGGCAAAGGTTTCATCCCGGCAGTCCCGGCAGGCAACGGCGTCTACCGTGGGATTTCCCACATAATGCACCGCGTAGCGGTGTTCTCTGAAGAAATCGACTTCAAACGGCAGGATCGAGAGCATCTCATCTACGTATTTCCTGAACGACCTTACGCGGTACTTTTTCCATGCCCACACTTTGGGCGAGATGTAGTAGTAGACGGGGATAGCTGTTTTTGTCTTCACGTACCGGGCGATCTTCAGGTTAAAGCCGGGATAATCGACCAGTATCACTGCGTCGGGACGGCTGGCAGTTATGTCTCTTTTGCAGAATGCAAGGTTCCGGAGGATCGTGCGCGCGTTCATCACTACCGGAATAATGCCCATGAATGCCATGTCGCGATAATGTCTTACGGGCGTTCCGCCGGCGGACTGCATCAAATCGCCTCCGAAGAAGCGAAAATCGGCTTCATGGTCAAGTGCCTGTAACGACCGCATCAGATTGGAGGCATGCAGGTCGCCCGACGCTTCTCCTGCTACGATATAGTATTTCATTTCTTATAATCTCCACTCCTTTAACCGGGGTATTATGTCGTATGCCGTCATATCGACCTGCACCGGAACTACGGCGGCGTATCCGTTTGACATGGCCCATTCGTCGCAACTGTCATTTTCCTCTTCCCAGTTTTCGAAATTGCCGGTTACCCAGAAGACGTCTCTGTCCTGGCCGTCTTTCGAACGGTAGTATTCATTTACCCATTTACCCCGTGTCTGCGCAGCTATTCTTATTCCTTTCACTTCTCCCGCGGGTACGTTCACGTTCAGGCTGATTCCTTTCGGGAGACCTTCTTCGATTACTTTTGCGGCCAGTTTGCGGGCTACTTCTGCTGTGAAAGAGAAATCGGCGTCGGGGGCGAAATCGCACAGCGAGAATCCGATGGAGGGTATGCCGAAAAGGCTTCCTTCGATGGCGGCTCCCATAGTGCCTGAATATATGAGGCTGACTCCGGCGTTGGAGCCGTGATTGATCCCCGATACCAGCAGGTCGGGTTTCCGGTCTGTAAACTCGTTCAGCGCCAGCTTCACGCAGTCGACGGGCGTACCGTTACATATATAAGCTGTCAGGTTTTCCTCTTTCCGGTACAGGTTCGCCCGGAGCGGATGACTGGTGGATATGGCGCTTGACATGCCTGAACGGGGTGAGTCGGGCGCAAATATGATGACTTCGCCCAAATCTCTCATTACTTCTGTCAACGAAGCGATTCCTTTTGCCTGATACCCGTCGTCATTGGTCACGAGTATCAGGGGTTTTTTATAGTTCATTCTGTTTCCGTCTTGTTTTTAAAAGCTGCAAATATAAGGATTTAAAGCCATTTACTCACGATGGGAACTGTTACGAAATGATTAATTCCGTTTTCATGGCCGTAAAACTGCAACTATTTTGTATCTTTGGTCTGACGGAAATATTTGTTCCTTTTGTGTATTTAAGAGTTTCATTCATAATAAAATATCAAACCTATGAGAAAATTAAGTATTATCTTTTGTTTATTCATTGCTTCCGCAACGCTTTTTGCCCGGGAAGTAAAGCCTGTGAAGAATGTGATAGTGATGATCCCCGACGGTACATCCATAGGGGTTTACTCCGCTGCACGCTGGTTCAAATTCTATAACGGGGGGGGTGACGGGCTGCACGTAGATCCTTATTTTACGGGTACCGTCACTACTTTTTCGTCAAACGCGCCGATCGGCGACTCTGCTCCTACCGGTTCGGCTTACGCTACGGGCGTTCTGCAGCAAACGGGGAATGTGGCTGTTTATCCCGAAGTCTCTCCGAATGATTTGTTTCCGGTGGACGCTTCACGCACTTATCAGCCTGCCGCTTCGATCCTCGAGGCTGCGAAAATAGAGAAGGGGAAGGCGGTGGGACTGGTTGTCACCTGCGAGTTTCCGCACGCTACTCCGGCGGGTTTTTCCGCGCATTATTACAAGAGAAGCAATTACAGAGCGATCGCTCCGCAGATAGCTTATCAGAACCTGGATGTGATGTTTGGCGGCGGTAATGATATTCTTACCGACGATATTAAAAACCATTTTGCGGACAATGGTACTACTCTCATCCGGAACGACAGGGAGGCGCTGCTCAATTACAGCGGCAACGGGAAAGTATGGGCGCTGTTCGGCGATCGCGCTCTGCCTTACAACATTGACCGGAATCCCGACCAGGTGCCTTCGCTCGCGGAAATGACCGGGAAGGCGCTGCAGATACTGTCAAAGAGCGAGAACGGTTTCTTCATGATGGTGGAGGGCAGTCAGGTGGACTGGGCGGCACATGCTAACGATGCGACTGCGATGATTGACGAGTTTCTCGCTTTTGACGAGGCTGTGGGGACGGTGATGGCGTTTGCCGAAGAAGAGGGTAACACGGCGGTGGTCATTCTTCCCGACCACGGCAACAGCGGCTTCACCATCGGCTCGAGGCATTGCCCCGGATATGACAAACTGTCGATAGAACAGCTGTTTGAAGCGGTATCGAAATACAAACTGAGCGCCAACGGGCTGGAGGCGATTCTGGTCAACACGAAACCCGATGATATGAAAGCGGTATTCAAACAGTATACCGACATTGACATCACCGATAAAGAACTTGAAACGCTGCTTGCTTCCAAGAACTATAAAGAGGCGGATTACATGAAGGTGGGGACAAGTGACAATCTGGCGCGTAATATCGTGAATATATTAAATTCGAAAACCTGTTTCGGCTTCACTACGGGAGGACATACCGGGGAAGAGGTGCTGCTTGCCGCTTACCATCCCCAAGGCGACGCGCTCAGGGGGCATGTGAAGAATACGGATGTGAACGGGTATCTGCAAAAAGTGATCGGGCTGGAGACATCTCTGCAGGAGCTGTCGGACCGGATATTTGCGAAACATGACCGGGTATTCGCGGGAATGAACTGCTCTATCGACAGGAAAGATCCCGATTTTCCGGTACTCCGGGTAAAAAAAGGAAGAAATACCCTCGAAGTGAAGGCCTTCTCGTCCGTGGCGCTGCTGAACGGGAAACCGTTTGATATGGGGTCTGTCGCGGTCTATATCGACAAGAATGATATTTTCTATCTGCCGGTCGCGCTCGCGGAGAAATTATAGATATCCCGTGAGACGGCTCTCGCCGCGCCGGGCAGGTTTCGCCGGAATTACCTTAAATCATAACCGGGTATAAAAAAGGGTGGTCTTACGGCCGCCCTTCTCTCTTACCTCGGGAGGATGTGCAGTAACCAGAAAAACAGCATCAGTGATACCATTCCGTATGCCAGGTAAATGTGAATTTTCGAGGTTGTTTTCGTGTAAAGGTATGCATTCTGGAAGGAGATCAGCGTGAGGGAAAGCAACAGAAAGAACCGGGTTTCGTTCCGGTACAGGATATGGAGCAGCAGGAGTGTGATGATCAGAATGATGGTGAACCGCATCGTCAGAAGTGCAAGGATCCTGTCGCGGAGATAGATCCTGACGCTGAGGATTGAGCCGGACAGGAAGAGCAGTCCTGTAAGCAACAGTCCTCCCGCGTCCAAAACGGATGGGGGAATGATTTCCGGTTTCAGGCTGAGGTCGAAACTGTGAAGAAACGGCTGTATGAAGCCCGGAATATCGTCCAGAAAACAGCAGACGGAAAACAGCGTTACGTATACAAGGAATACGCCGAAGAGTGATGAAACTATCGCCCGGAAACGAAGCGTACGCATCAGTCGCTCTCCGCTCCACCACAGGGGGATCAGCACGAGGGCGCGGATCTGGAACAGCGATGCCAGGGCGATCAGCACGGATGCCTGAAAGGAACTGAGGCGGTTGTCGGGGTTCTGGTACGACTCCAGGAAGGGGTAGAGGGCGAGCAGAATCAGGATGATGCTGATGTAGTCGCCCGACATTGCCAGAGAGGAGGGGTGGAGGCTGAGCAGGAGGAGCGGGGTTGTGAAGGGGAGGACGGATCGCGTACGGAGGAGATTGAATCTGTCGCTGATCAGGGCCAGGAGAAGGGCGATGAGGAGAACGCTGCACGTGGATGCGATTGCCGAAACCGGGGAGCGGGCGAAGAACTGTGATAGCGGTTCCCAGAGATGACTGTCGCCGCGGGAGAGGGGACGGGGCATGTCTGTCGCACAGAACAGCGCAAACCGCATGACGATTATCCCCAAAATGCTGATCGGAGGCATGAAACGGTTTTCAACGAAAGTTGTGCGAAACGACTTGACGGTGGAATGTATGGAGAGCTTTTCCAACACTAACATTGTGTGTGCGACAGTCTGGGTTATTGCGTGCGGCGGAGATCGGAACCTATGTCTTTCCGGCAGTAGCAGCCTTCGAAGCTGATTCTGCCGGCGTTTTCGTATGAGGCGGCCAGCGCCTCGTCCAGCGTCTTCCCGCAGGCGGTGACGGAGAGTACACGTCCTCCCGACGTGAGGATTTTATCGCCCGCCTTTTTCGTGCCGGCGTGGAAAACAATACAGTCGTCCCGCACATCGTCGAGTCCGCCGATCACTTTCCCGTTCTCATAACTTTCGGGATAGCCTCCGGAAACCATCATTACGGTGACGGCATAACGGTCGTCCGTCTCCAGCGTTTTTTCGTCCAGCGTCTCCGTGGCTGCGGCTACAAGAAGATCCAGAAGATCCGAACGGATCAGCGGAAGTACCGCTTCCGTCTCGGGGTCGCCCAGACGGACGTTGTATTCAATCACTTTCGGTTCGCCTTCCACGCTGATCAGTCCCAGGAAGATAAATCCCCGGTATTCTATCCGCTCCTTCCGCAGCCCGTCGATGGTGGGCTCCACGATCAGGCGGCGTACTTTTTCCATGAAAGCGTCATCGGCAAAGGATACGGGGGAGACGGCTCCCATCCCGCCGGTATTGGGACCGGTGTCTCCCTCGCCGATCCGCTTGTAGTCTTTTGCCACCGGCAATATCCGGTATGACTTCCCGTCCGTCAGGACAAACACCGAGCACTCGATGCCCGACAGAAATTCTTCTATGACGACGGTGCGGCCGGCGATACCGAACATCCCGCCGAGCATCTCTCTCAGCAGCCGTTTCGCCTCATTCAGGTCATCAACGATCAGCACACCCTTTCCCGCTGCCAGCCCGTCGGCCTTCAGCACGTAGGGCGAGGGGAGCGAGTCGAGAAAGGTGTTTCCCTCCGTCACATTATCGAGGGTAACGGTCATGAAGCGTGCGGTGGGTATACCGTTGGCCGTCATAAACTTTTTGGCGAAATCTTTGCTTCCCTCCAGCCGCGCCCCTTCTGCGGACGGCCCGATGACGGCGATATGGCAGACATCCTCGTCGTGGTGGAAGTAGTCATACACGCCTGCTACCAGAGGTACCTCCGGCCCGACTACAATCATATCAATATCATGGTCGAGCGAAAATCGCTTCATCGCATCGAAATCCGTTACCCCGATGGTTACGTTCATGCCCAGCGTCGCGGTACCGGCATTGCCGGGAGCGATATACAGATTATTCAGGAGTCCGCTTTTCCGGATTTTCCAGGCCAGCGCATGTTCGCGTCCGCCGGAACCAAGAAGAAGAACGTTCATACAATAGACATTAATATTATTGGTTAGGGAATAAGACGGATGAACATCAATCATCCGGATCTTTTCCGAATATAAATTCACATTTTTACCAGTCAGGCAGAGTATTTGCTTTGTTTGTACAAAGCTACTAAAAAAATCGAAACGGGACAATCGGTTGTTTACGCTGCGCTCGTGCTGTCCGAATATTCTGCGTTTTTCATGCAATCGCCACGCTGCGCAACCGTAAAAAAGTCTTTTTCATGAGATCGAAAACAAGCCACATTATCATATTATCACATTAACCCAAAATGTCCATTAGCCACTCATTAGATACATCCTGTCAATTCTATCACAGATTTTGCTAATCCAACTACGCCGAGTGATGTGTAAAGCCATATTGACAACCGTTTTGTCATCAT
>JAIRSV010000039.1 GCA_031255275.1 Proteiniphilum sp. | reverse complement strand
TTTGTGTCAAGACAAAAAAGCCGGTGGGGTCACAGTGGCAAAGCCCCTGCCACTCCACTGGCGTTCCCCGCCGTGACACACCCCCAACCCCCTCTCAAGAGGGGAGCTTGCGCTATCGCACTCCGGGAGCGGATTTCTTTGCTAATTGTCTGAACCGTGATTCTTTTGATTTACGTGATTTGCATGATTTACATAACCAGTGCGCCAAAAATACACCGCTCGGGCGCTCCCCGAGCTGGTTGTCTCAATTTTCAACTTTCAACTGTCAATTGTCCATTAATGAAGCTCCCGCCCCTTGCCGCTCGGGCGCTCCCCGAGCTGGTTTTCGCCGCTTCTCCACATTAGCACATTAGCACATCAAAAAATCACCGCACTCTCACCTCCATTACAGCTATCTCCCGTTCCGTCCCGTCAGGCCCCACAGCCTTCACGCCGGAAATATAGAAATACCCTCCCCGCACAAGACGATTGATCTGTATCCGCTGCCTTTCGGAAAAGCGGTTTCCGTCGGAAACTTCAGGGATGACATTCCCCATGGAATCGAAAAAGAGAGTACGGAAGCCCGTCACCCGGAAGGGAATGGAAAGAATACCGTCATCGACAGCCGCTTTGACCTCCCCGACATTCATCAGGAACGCCTTCTGCAGTCCCCCTCCCCTGAACATCACCGGATTGCCGTTCGCATCACTGTATTCGATATAAGGAGCAGGATCCGGAAGAGCGCGCACCCTGAACTCTTTGACCGCTACACGACGCACGTCCGCCCCCGCCGCCGTGCGGGCGAACACGGATATTGTGACGCTGCGGCCGACCGCTGCGGGACGGGCAACCCACATATCACCCCGACGGGTAAGGAGACCGTCCGTCATGGTTGCGCTGACGTCCTGCGGAGCGACGCCCGGCACGGAGATGTCAATCTCGTTGTCGAAGCCGGCGTAGAGTACATTCATCAGCGTGGGCGCGACGGCGGCCAGCGGTTCGATTACGGTGTAACTGCTCTGAAACCGGCTGCGGGTGACGGCACCGTCGCTTCCGGTCACCTCCACGTAGCCCTCCACCGGGAACGTGCCGGTACGGTCTGCCCGGAGGGAAAAGGATCCGTTTTCTTCCCCGTCGAGCACCTCCCCGTTGACCACGACGCGGGGCTGACGGGTGGAGTCTTCCGCGGAGAGAACAACGCGGGCTTTGTAAGCGTCGCCCAGAATCACCCTGTCGGATTCGGGAATGATGGAGGCCCTCAACCGGTTCACGCGGAGGTCGCCCGCGTCCACATTATGCAGCATGTTTGTCAGCGCCTCACCCTCCGACGAGCGAATGTCGTTCTCCATTTTCGTCAGCATGGTGACGGCCGCCGACAGAGGCATCCGCTCGAAAAGAGAGGCTTCCCAGCTTTTGCCGCCCGACCCGGACTGCGTGGCGAGGGTTTTTTCGATAACCGCCCGGCGGACAGGGTCTGTCACAAGTCGCGTCAGAGAGTCGCGGTATGCGCCGATGCCATTCCTGAGCCGCTTCCCCTCACCGTTCACGGGTGAGAGCATGATCACCGAGGCTGCTTCAGAATCGTCCCCGTGTCTGATTCTGCTGATATTTGCATTTCGTCCGTCGGCTTCGCGCACCATTCGCAACTTCAGTTCGCCGATGTATCGCGTCAGCGAATCGCTCAGGGAACGTATCCGCAACCCTTTCAGGTACCACTCGTCCGCCTTTTCGGGATTCTGTGCGCGGAGATCGGCCAGTGCGTCCAAAATCAGCCGGTTCCGTTCCAGCATCGTGCCGGACGAATCGCTCAGACTCTTATCTACCGTTTCAAACCCGTCGAGCACCTCGACCGGTACGTTGAACGCCAGCATCGCGATGAACACCAGATACATCAGGTTGATCATCTTCTGACGGGGCGAACCGGGACTGTTGACTGCCATGCGAAAGTGTTATGAATTGCGGTTATCGTGTCTGTCAACCGTCATGGCGTGCAACATGCGGGCATACACATCGTTCAGTTCTCTGAGCTGCTTCGCCATTCTTTCGGTCTCCGCCTTTATCGTCGACCCGTCGGGGAGGTCGTCGCCATACATGCTTCTGAGGCGCGATAATCCCCGGCTGATCTGTTCGATGGCGCCGATCTGTCCGCTGACGCTTTTCAGCTGCATTTCGTAGATCGAATTGAGTCCCGACAGCGTACGGTTGAGGTTATCCATCTGTCGGCCGTATTCCTCGGTGTACGACGAAAGATCCTGCGGTATTCCGTTCGCCGGAAAAGGGAAGGTGCCGGGAGCGGAAACAGTTTCGCCCGTCCTCGCCGGTGACTGCCGGACTATGCCGGTATTAACTTCATCCTTTGGGGAAGAAAGCTCCGGGAACACCTGTTCCCATCTGTAGTCGCGTACCGGCGCGTCGAACGCGGAAAGGATGAATACGATACATTCCGTGACCATCCCGATAAAAAGCATCTCGTTGCCAAAGGCGAAATGGAGCAGTTTGCACATCGCACCGAGGATCACGATGGCTGCCCCGAAGTTGTAGGCGAAGTTGATGAAACGTTTTCCCCGTTCGGTTTGCAGGAATCGTTCGAGTCTGTTTTTATATCTGCTGTAAGCGTTCATATTAGTCGTAATGCGTGTTTCTGTCGTTATTTTTTCCCTCTTATTTCCCCGTACCGACTTGCGTCCTTACGCAACGAAATCCGATATAGGAACGTCCCCGGTTCCGGTATTCGCTGTCGCGCATGTCCGAACGGATAAAGGTGGAGTTGTCCTTCCATGAGCCACCCTTCACTACCTTCCGCGTCAACATGCGGGAATCTCCCGCGGCAGCATTATAAGAGTACTCCGGGTTCAAGTCCCCCATCAATTCGTTTCCCGACTCGGCGTATGCGGTGGAGGTCCATTCCGCCACGTTTCCGGCCATGTCATACAGTCCGGAGTTGTTCGGCCTGAAACTTCTCACTTTTGCGGGGATCAGGTGATTATCGGCACCGTAAGCCCCGTCGCCCGGCTTGAAGTTGGCCATGAAACAGCCGCTTTCGCTTGTAACCGCGTCGGAGTCCCACGGGTATTTACTGTCGGAGTTGGCATTGCGCGCCGCCATCTCCCATTCCGCCTCGGTGGGAAGGCGGTATTTCTCTACCGTCAGCCCCTTCCGGTTGATGCTTTTGCGCAGGAACATGGTGCGCCACTCGCAGAAAGCGGTCGCCTGCTCCCACGAAACGCCCACAACCGGATGATGCGCATAAGCGGGATGAGAAAAGTAGTTGCGCAGATAACGTTCGTTGTCGGCATTCGGGAAATCGTTCACCCAGCAGGCCGTATCGGGATAGACGTTGACGATGCGCGTATGCAGAAAGTCGTAGAGGCTGCGCAGGGGACGGGTGAGGGTTTCGTTGATGATACGTCCGTCGGGAGTAACGTAAGCCGTGTCCTTCGATATTGTGGTCAACGCAAAAGTTCCTTCGGCGGGATTCAGGAGATGCTGCCGTCTGGCCGCCTCCGCAGCGTCGAACCATTCATACCGGAAGTTCATCTGACGGGCGTCCAGCATCTTCTCGCCCGTGACGGGGTGCGTGAAATAGATACTGTTGATGGTAGCCTCCTCCTCCTCCGTATTTCTTGTCCAGGGGATGGGAATCCTCCAGTTCAGGTGAGGCGTGACGGGGTCGCCGAACTCATCCTCGGTGATCCTGTAGAAATCATCGCCCGCGTATGCCGGGTCAGCCATCCGTTCGCGGATAATGGAGTCCCGTACCCAGTATACGAACTGTTTGTACTGCGAATTGGTAATCTCCGTTTCGTCCATCCAGAAGTTATCTACCGATACCCCCCGTGTGGGAATGGAGAACCCCCAGAGCGAATCAATTTCGCCCGGCCCCATGACGTACGTTCCCCCTGTTATCAGTACCATATTATAAGGAGCAGGCTCCTTCCAGACCTTACCCGCAGGTATGCCGGTCAGTTCACCGCCGATGCTGCTTCCGATCCCGCGTCTTCCGCAGGAAACAGTCGCGAGCAGGAGTAATCCGATTAAGATAAATCTCTTCATGCAAATAACGCTTGTCCGTTTATCAATATCAATTTTTTACAGTAAGCGGATACTCTTGCGGGAGTATCGCTTCGGTTTGAAATAATCGAGCGGGAAATTATACCGGAGATAGAGTTCATGACTTCCCTTGCTGTTTTGTCCGGCTCCCCCCGTATGCAGTCCGCAGGCGTAACCCAGTTCAGCCCCCCGGACGACGGCTCCGGCAAAAAAGACATATCCGTCGTTCAACCTCCACGATGCGCCGCCCGAAAACCTCCTGTCATATTCCAGGCGAAGTGAAACCTGCATCCGCAGCGAATTGAGATCGGTCAGCACGCATACTTCCGGCTGCATTTCTAACGGGCGAAAAAGTGTAATATTGTATCCGGCCGTCAAATAGCAGGTACGGGGAATGTGCGAAAGAACGGAATCGCTCTGCAGGCCGGCAGACAGAGAGTCGTTGCGTACGTGAAACCGGGGTTGACTGAGGTGCATTACCGACAGGCCTGCGAAGAAGGATTTCCCCGTCCAGGCAAGGCCTGCGCTCAGGTCGAATACCTGTTTGCCGCCCGGACTCACATTCAGCACACCCTGCCTGTACTGAAGGGAATCGCCGAAGATGCGCCTGCTTCCCGCATCGAAATTCAGGGTATATATTCCGGCTTGCAGTCCGATATTCAGAATCCCTTTGCCCGTCTCCTTTCTAAAGCTGTATTGTGCCGCCAGCAGAGAGTTTCTGAGTTCGCCGGCCGTTTCCGTGAAGACGGCCACTCCCGCTCCGTGTCGCCTTCGGAACCATTCAAAAGGCGCGTCAGCCGTGAGCAGAATCTGTCGGGGAGCGTTCGCGGCGTTGCCCCACAGACAGCGGTAGAGGGCCGCAGTACGGATTGCATCCGTTTCGCCGGCAAATGAAGGGTTGAGATAGTTTTTCACCGCCCGGTACTGACCGGGAAGATCGTCCCATTGTGCCTGTATCTGTACGAGGCCACACCACAGCAGAGGTATAATCAATGAGAGACGCCGTTTTTCCATTATGCTTATAACTGAAAAACGGCGGATATGTTGTGTGACTGCTGTTATTGAAGCGGGAGACTTTGACGGTTTTCCCGTACGTCCTGTTACCGGATCCATTGCACGAAGTTCCGAAGCAGGGCGCTTGACCGTCGGGGAAGAAGACTACTTTTCAAGACCTGTGATTTATGATACGGATTGAACGGATGAGAATTTACTTTCCGGCAGGCAAACATTCATTTCACTTTCCCTTTCCTTCGTTTCTGAAGTTCATGACTTCGCGCTGAATGAAATCCCGTTCGGCCTGCTGAGCTTTGTAGAGTTTTTCGGGGGGAAGTACTTTTTCGAATTTGGAGGAGTACTCCTTTTCAAGGGCAGCCTCTTTAAGTTTGACATCCACATCGTCTTCCAGCATTTTCCTGTATTCCTTGTCGGAGATATTGCTGTTGTCCTTGATGCGCCGGACTTTGTCGCGATGACTTCTATACAACTTAAACTTCTTTTGTGTCAATTCGCTGCTTAAGGGGAAATATTTGTCGGCTTCCTCCTGCGTGAGGCCGGCCTCCTTCGTTACATACTCTTTTTTCCTTTTTTCGTAATCCTCCATATTCATCTTCCCGTTTTGGACAGTCTGGGCGGAAAGGATCAAAAAGTTAGCGGGAAGTATGAGGACACACAGGAGCAGAATAATACTTTTTCTCATTACAAAATTCTTTTTTTAATGATGTGGATACTTTCAGTTCAAATAATACCGGTGATACATATAGTCGAAATAGCTGTCATCAATCAACTGCTCCTCGAGATATTGATAAAATTCTTCTTCGGTTACCTGTGCGGTAGACCAGTAGTTATCAGCTTTACCGGACGAACCCGACAGTATTTGCCGAAAAGCAACCCGGTCTTCGCCCGGATTGTCTCCCGCGGGAGTTTTCATCAAAAAATTAATGGTGATGTAAAGTCCGACGAACATGGCCGCCAAATAGACCCACGGTTTTGCCCTATCCCATAACGAAACCGGATCGGGAACCGTTATCTCCTTTTCCGGCAGGTGATTCATTATTTCTTCGTTGAATTGCGCGAAATAATTATCGGGAACTTTAAAAGGATTTTTAGTTTTGTCTATTTCTTTTAGTTTATAAATCTTTGCGTCCATACCACTTATTTTTGCGCTGCTCTGTTGAGTAGACTGTGTGATTCGGTAAAAGTTTAATGCGGCTCTCCTAAAAATTTTTCAATTTTTTTCACCGCGTGATGATAAGACGCTTTGAGGGCTCCCACCGATGTACCCAGTATATCGGACATCTCTTCGTATTTCATCTCCTCGGTGTATTTCATCTGAAAGACGAGGCGTTGCTTTTCGGGAAGGGTGAGGATCGCTTGCTGAAGAAGTTTCCAGGCTTCGTCCCCGTCAAAATAAGGATCGCTTTCCAGGGTATTAAGCAGAAACGAATTGTCATCATCCAGGGGAATATTGTTCTGACTCCGTTTCCTGTTGAGAAAGGTGATACTTTCGTTAATGGCTATACGGTAGAGCCAGGTGGTAAGTTTGGCTTCACCTCTGAAATTTTCCAGATTCATCCAGGCTTTGACAAATACATCCTGCAAAATATCGTTGGCGTCATCATGCGAAAGCACCATCTTTCGGATCTGCCAGTAGAGCCTTTCGCTATACTCGGAAACAAGCCGGCCAAAACCTTTACGGCTTGTCTGCGGATTGCGCAGTTCTTCCAGGAGCTGTTCTTCGGCGTTCATTTCCTTCATAATAGCGCAAAGGTAAGGATTTTCATTTACTTTTTGTCTGGTTGTCTCCGTCTTCGAACCAGATCACAAAATCCACGGCATCTTCCGGATTTTGCTGCCACCATTCCAGCGATTCGGGAAAGTATGATACACTGATGTAGCGGCAGAAGGCATCGTAATATTCGGATTCTGCTATATGCGAAAAAAGAGGAATATAAAAGGTCCAGAAAACACCCTTTTTAGTCCCTTTGCTTTCCTCGACGAGTACCTTCATTATCTCCCTGTTGACTGTCTTGAAGACGGTGAAGTCATCATTCTCCTCTCCTCCGGGGCTGTTTTTCAGTGAGTCGAGCGTGGCGACAATGCTCTGGTGTACTAACCTGCGATTCAAACCTTCTTCTATGCTTAGCGGGGGGATTTCGTCGGGACGGGATTCCATATCCGGGTCGATTGCCGTCTGCTGTCGGGCGAACGACCTTTCTGCGGGTTCTTTGTCCGTTTTGATATGCATGGCGTTCAGCATTTCTTCGAAGGCGCTTTTTGACCGTTTGCTGTCTGGCTCCAGCAAAAGAAACATCTGGTATGACAATATGCTTTGCACCCACAGCCCTTTGTCGCTAAGCGCATACGCATTCAGCAGGAAGGCGCCGCTGTGCGATTTATCCATGTCGATGGCTCTTTTCACATGCTCCAGCGTTTTTTCGATCTCTCTCTTTTTATAGTAGTTCAGCGCCAGGTTGAAAAGCAACAGATACTCGTCGCCGTTCCTTATCAAACCTTCCTGAAGCAAGGCTATGGCTTCGTCTACCCGGTCCATACCGGCCAGCGCTTCGCTCTTCACGGCGTATGCGCCGGAGGAAAGTTGCCTGTTGTCGGACTCTATGACTTCCGTACTGTATCTCGAAGCAGTCTTATAATCCCGCAATGCAAGGCTGGAGAGGGATAACTCATACGTTGCATGTATCGACCCGGGGTCGAGTTTGAGTGCTTCGTTATATTTTTCGATGGCTTCCTTGAAGTTGCCTTCGTCATGCAGTTCCACTCCTTCGAGGATCAACTCCTCCACATGGGCGTTCTGTCCCTTTGAGAGGTACACGCAGGGGGTGATAATCAATACAGTAAAGAATAATATAGCTCTTTTCATAATCGTATAGTCTGAATTTTTGAGTGGTTAAAAATAAGACAAAAAAAAATAAGTCCCGATTTCCGCCGACAGAATCGAGTATGTTTGTAACACAAATAAACAAATGAGAGATTGTGCCTAAATGATTTTTACATTTTTTGGTGTCGCCGCAAAGGTCAATCTTCTCGGGGCTGACGCGTCCGGTTTTATATGAACGGCTGATTCCCGGGAATGGACGATTTGTCGGAAGGGTGGGGAGACGGGTTCCTGCTTCTTTTGCGTTGCCGTACGGTACATTTGGATTTTCCCTGCCGTCTCTTCTCGAGATAGTTGATTACCTTTGTCCTCTCTTTTGATAAAATGATTATGCAGTATATACAGGTACAATTTGAATGTAGCCCCAATCCGGAGGCTTTGACTGACGTTCTTTCGGCACAGTTGGGCGAGATCGGGTTCGAATCGTTCGTCCGGACAGATACGGGGCTGGAAGCTTATATTCCTTCACCGGCCCTGTCTCGCGAGAAAGTGGACGGGCTTCTTGCCGATTTCCCGCTTGCGGCGGAGATCTCCTACTCCTGCCGGGAGATGGAGGACAGGAACTGGAACGAAGTGTGGGAAAGGAATTATTTTCAGCCTGTGATTATTGATGATGTTCTGTACATTCACAGTTCGTTTCACCGGCTCGAGGGTGAGTACAGGTACCGTATACTGATCGACCCCAAAATGTCGTTCGGAACGGGACATCATCAAACGACGGAATTGATGATCAGGGAACTGCTGAAAACGGATCTGCAAAACAAATCTCTTCTTGATATGGGCTGCGGCACGGCGGTACTGTCCATATTGGCGTCACTGAGAGGCGCTTCGCCGATAACCGCCGTTGATACGGATGAATGGGCTTACCGCAATGCGACGGAGAACGTGCGGATGAATGTTATCGGTAACATCCGCCTGCTGCTGGGCGGGGCGGAACTGCTGGGCGACGAGAGGTATGACGTGATCCTCGCCAATATCACCCGGAACATTCTCCTGCGGGATATTCCCGCTTATGCGCGGGTGCTGAACGCGAACGGGACGCTGGTAACGAGTGGTTTCTATAAGGAGGATATTCCCGTCGTCCGCGCTGCCGGAGAGGCTTGCGGACTTGCCTTCGGACACTTTTCGGAAACAGACCGGTGGGTTTCGGTTACATTTTGTTCTCAATGAAATAAACGCTACTTTTGCATTAAAAAGATTAATTATTTAACGGTTTTTTGGGTTATACGAATATTATGAATTGGCTGACAGAATTATTTATGGGAACGGGTATTGCACATTCAATACTTGTGATAGCGCTGGTGATTTCGACAGGATTGTTACTGGGCAGGATAAAGGTATTCGGCATTTCGCTCGGGACGACGTGGATTCTCTTTTTCGGCATATTTCTGGGACATATCGGTCTGCGGATTGATGAAAATGTACTTCATTTTCTGAAGGAATTCGGGTTAATCCTCTTCATCTATTCCATAGGGATGCAGGTTGGACCCAGTTTCTTTTCGTCGTTCAAGCAGGGAGGGATCACCCTCAACTTGCTGGCTTCGGGCGTGGTGCTGCTGGGCGTGCTTATCACCTTTATTATATACAGGGTTACGGGGTTGCCTATTGCCACTATGGTTGGGATACTGTCGGGTGCGGTGACCAACACTCCGGGACTGGGTGCTGCGCAGCAGACTTTTACCGACGCGACGGGGACTGCCGATCCGTCCATTGCCACCGCCTATGCCGTTGCCTATCCGCTGGGAGTGGTCGGGATCATCCTGAGCATCGTCCTGTTCAGGTATATCTTCAAAATCAACTTCGCCAAAGAGAACGGTGACCTGGATGATAATGACGCTTCCAAAATGACGGAAGCGCATGTATTCTCTCTGCAGGTGATGAATCCTTCCATCTTCGGGAAAAATATCCGGAATGTGAAGCGGCTGGTCGATAAGGAATTTGTCATATCGCGGGTGCTGCACGCTAAAACGGGTGAACTGGTCGTCCCCCGGACGGAGACGGTTCTCGAGGAGAATGACAGGATACTGGTGGTTTCCAATCTGAAGAATATTGATGCGATAGAGGCTTTCACAGGGCAGCGGATAGATATGGACAAAGGGGAGTGGAACAAACTGGATTCGCTGCTGGTTTCGCGCAGAATATCGATCACCCGGCCCTCCGTCAACGGACGCTTTATCGGCAGTCTGAGGCTGCGGAATCTGTTTGACGTCAACATCACTCGCGTGAATCGTGCGGGGGTCGATCTGATTGCCGATTCAAGGCTTCAGTTGCAGCTGGGAGACCGGGTGACGGTGGTCGGCTCGGAGGAGGCGATCGCCAACGTGGAGAAGTTTCTCGGCAATTCGCTGAAACGCCTCAGAGAGCCCAATCTTATTTCCATATTCATAGGTATTGCGCTGGGGGTGCTTGCGGGAAGCATTCCGTTCGTGATCCCCGGCGTTCCGCAACCCGTGAAGCTGGGGCTGGCCGGAGGGCCGCTTATTGTCGCCATCCTCATCAGCAGGTTCGGGCCTAAATACAAGCTGGTGACCTATACCACGATGAGTGCTAACCTGATGCTCAGGGAAGTCGGCATTGCGCTGTTTCTGGCCTGCGTGGGATTCGGGGCGGGAGAGAATTTTGTGGAGACTGTGGTGAACGGCGGCTACATGTGGATCGGCTATGGGGTTATCATCACCGTGGTACCTCTGCTGATTGCCGGCATTGTGGGGAGGAAGGTCTGCAGGTTGAATTATTTTACGCTGACGGGGCTGATCGCCGGCAGCATGACTGACCCGCCGGCTCTGTCTTTTGCGAATACGGCGGCGGGTAACGACGTCCCCGCTGTGAGCTATGCCACCGTCTATCCGCTCACGATGTTTCTCAGGGTGATCACGGCGCAGCTGCTGATCCTTATCTTCCTCTGATTTCCTGCGAACGATTGCACGGTGATCCGGAAAGGAATGACGGCGCTTTGGACGGATCACTGGTTAATTATTGTAATTTCGCTCGCTGCTCCGGCTAATAAATGTTTTTCGCCGCTCTGAGCGGCTAATCCGAATAAATATTATCAAATGGCAATTCTTACTTTTACAATCAATTATCACACGGCTCCGGGTGAGCTGGTGTGCCTTTGCGGAACCGCGCCGGGTGGCTCGGACGACGCTTTTGAGATTACTCTTGCTGCCTGCGGCGACGACTGGCTGACGACGGTGAATATGGAAAAAACCTCTGATATAACATATCATTACATTATCAGAAAAGACGGCCATACCGTCCGCCGCGAATGGGGTGACGGCCGGAAGATCCACGTTATAAAGAGCCGGAAAGAGTTTCTTATCCGGGATTTCTGGAAGGACAGACCCGATCATGCGTATCTCTACTCTGATGTTTTTACCGACGCCGTTTTCCGGCACAGAACCTCTCGCCTGCCCGGCAAGTATTATGCCCGGACTGTTTTGCTGAATGTGCTGTGCCCTTACGTGGCCGGCGACCGGACGCTGGTGATCTGCGGAGAATGTGGGGAACTGGGCGCCTGGAATCCGAAGCGGGGCAAGCAGCTCTCGTGTGCCGGCAGAGGGGAATGGCAGATAACGCTCGACGCGAAAAAGCTGCCGCCGGAGAGTGAATACAAGTTCGTGATCGTGGACAGGGAGAGCGGCGAAGCGGTGTGCTGGGAGGAGGGCGAAAACCGCGTTTTGTCGACGGAAGGGGCGCGCGGCGAGAATGTTGTGCTGGCCGAGATGTCGCTGCTCTTTCACTGTCAGGGATTCGCGTTCCGGGGAACGGGCACTGCCATTCCGGTTTTCTCCCTGAGAACGGACAGGAGTTACGGTTCCGGCGATTTTGCCGACCTCCGCAAGATGATCGACTGGGCGGCGCTCACCCGTCAGCAGATAATCCAGCTGCTGCCCGTGAACGATACCTCTGCCACCCGCAGCTGGCGCGACTCTTATCCCTATAACGCCATATCGTCCTGCGCCCTGCATCCCCTCTATCTGGGGTGCGGCGACTATCCGCTGAATGGGAAGAGAAAGCTGAATGCCTTTCAGAAGGAGGCCCGTCAGCTCAACAGCCTTCGCGAACTGGATTATGAGAAGGTGCTGTCGCTGAAGCTCCGCTATGCCCGGGAGCTGTATCTGCAGCAGGGTGAGCAGATACTCGCGTCGGAAGAGTACCTTGCCTTTCGCGAGAGAAACGAATCATGGCTTTTTCCCTATACCTGCTACTGCTATCTGCGCGACAGGTATGGCTGTGCCGGTTTTGACGGGTGGGGTGAATATGCCGTCTATGATGAGGAATCGCTGAGGCGGATGGTCGATACCGACGCCGTGGCGGGAGAGGAAACGCAATACTGGTCGTTTCTGCAGTACCTGCTTCACCGGCAATTCTCGTTTGCGAAGGCTTACGCGCACGAAAAGGGTGTGGCGCTGAAGGGGGACATGCCTGTCGGCATCAGCCGCAACAGCGTGGATGTATGGGTAGCTCCCGCACTGTATCGGATGGAGACTCAGGCGGGCGCTCCGCCCGACAGTTTTTCCGCCGCCGGTCAGAACTGGGGGTTCCCTGCCTGTGACTGGCAGGCGATGGCCGGCGACGGTTATGCCTGGTGGGTGAACCGTTTCCGCAAAATGGCCGACTGTTTTGATGCCTGCCGGATCGATCACATCCTGGGCTACTTCCGCCTCTGGGAGATACCGCCGGAGGCCGTATGGGGATCGCTCGGTCACTTCAGTCCCGCGCAGCCTCTTGAGGCGGAAGAGATCGTCCGCGCCGGAATCCCCTTTGATGAGGAGCGAATGGTGGAACCGTTTATCCACGACCGCTTTCTGTCCGACATCTTTGCGGAATACGCCGGAGAGGTGAAGGAGATGTATCTGGATGCGGCCGACGGACAGCAGTTCAGACTGAAATCCGGCTGCGATACGCAAAGGAAGATCAGAGAACTGTTTGAGGGTAAGCGGGACGACAAGAGCCGGAAGATTTGCGACGGACTCATGCTCCTGTGTACCGAAGTGCTTTTTGTGCGCGACATGCGGGACGGGAACCGCTTTCATCCCCGCATTGCGGCGCAGAATACCCATTCGTACCGCTATCTCGACGCATACGTCAGAGAGATGTTCGACCGTCTCCACGACAGCTTTTTCTATCACCGTCACGACTCCCTCTGGCGCGAAGAGGCTATGAAGAAGCTGCCGACACTGATCTCGTCTACCGGCATGATGGTCTGCGGGGAGGATCTGGGCATGGTAGCCGGTTGCGTACCGTCCGTCATGCAGGAGCTGCAGATATTGGGTCTGGAAGTGGAGCGGATGCCTAAGGATCCGCATACCGCCTTCACCGACCTGCAGCAAGTGCCCGGCCTCTCGGTATGCACCACCTCCACGCACGACATGTCGCCCCTGCGCCTGTGGTGGACGGAGAACCGGGAACTCACGCAGCGCTATCACAGCGAGGTGCTGCACCGGGAGGGCGATGCGCCGGCCGAATGTGACGCGGCCATTTGCCGGCAGATTGTGGAAAATCACCTCCATTCGCCGGCCATGTGGGTAATTCTTCCGTTGCAGGACTGGCTTTCGATCGACGGAAAGCTGCGCCGTCCCGATGCTGCGGGCGAGCGCGTCAACGATCCGTCAGACCCTGAATATTACTGGCGTTACAGGATGCACCTCTCCCTGGATGACCTGCTTGAGGAGTCCGCCTTCAACGGCGAGGTGGAAGCGCTTTCCCGAAGGTAGAAGGTAACTGCCTGAATGGAGAGATCGTGCTTAATATATGCACGGTGATTCTTCTGATTCGGATGATTTATGTGACTGACGTGCCGGGCTTCCCGTTCGGCACGTTTTTTTTGCGCTGACGCGCTCCGGAAGCGGATTTCTCCGCTCCGCTGCGCCGCGGTCGAAAGGACGGTGAAGGTAAATATTCAGTATTTATTTGGTAACTGTTCAATAACCGGAAGGGACAGGAAAAACACTAATGGCAAAAAAAATAAAAATTCACTGCCGTAAAAGTTCATTTTCACAAAAAACTTCCCTACTTTTGCAAACACTTCATGGCAAATGAAGAATGTGCTTTTATTTACATAATAATCTTCCATTTAAATGACAGTGCTGAAACAACATATCCCCTTCACCTTTCCCGTTGCAGACTCCGCGTCTCCCGTTGCCGGATTCGAACTCTTCGGATCCGGATCCGCGCTCCGAAATCGCTCGTCGGGGCGGGTGCTCCCGCCCCTTGCCGCTCCGGCGATCCCCGAGCTGGTTGTTTTTGGCGTCTCGCACGGTGCGAGAAGGAATTCCCCGAGCTGGTTGTTTTTGGCGTCTCAAAATAACGGCGGGCGAAGCGAAGCTAGTAAACAGAAAGGCAAGACCTGCAAAGCCATAAGAGCAGGAATAAAATATTCTATCCGAATGAAAAGAAGATCCTTAAAGCACAGCCTTCTACCGATAGCAACGGCACTGCTCATGACGGCTGTCTCGTGCGTCGAAGAGGAGGAAAAGGCGCCCGACCTGTCGGTAACGCCCGAAAGCCTCAATCTGGAAAATATCGCCGGAAGGGATACCATCACCGTCACATGCTGCACGGCGTGGATGGCCGAAAGCAATGTCGAATGGCTCACCCTCAGCCCCGAATCAGGCACGGGCAAGGGTGAGATCATCGTTACCGCAATCAATAATGCCGCACGGGAAGCGCGTGAGGCGGAAGTCACCGTCACCGTCACCGAAGGCTCCATCGAGAAAACCGTCACCGTTACGCAGGCGGCAGCGACCGAACTGAAGAAATCAGTAGAATTCACTTTCACAGGAGATGCCATAGCATTTTCCGCCACGGCAGAAAGCATCACTGTGGACTGGGGTGACGGTCAGACAGAGAGGTACCGTAATCTTGACAGCATCGAAGTCAGACATACCTGCGCAAGCAAGGCCAGACGCACCGTACGGATAGAGGCAGAAAATCTGTCTGTTTTCGTTTGTACCTCTCAGCAACTGACGGCTTTGGATGTAAGCAACTGCACGACGTTAACCAAGTTGAACTGTTGCAATAACCTGTTAAGCGCACTGGATCTGTCAAAAAACAGGGCGTTAACAGCGTTGTGGTGTGAAGGGAATCAGTTAAGCACGCTGGATCTGTTTAACAATAGGGCGTTAGCAGCGTTGTGGTGTGAAGGGAATCAGTTAAGCACGCTGGATCTGTTCAACAATACGGCGTTAACATGGTTGAGTTGTTCGGGTAATCAGTTAAGCGCACTGGATCTGTCAAGAAACAGAGCGTTAACAAGGTTAGCCTGTGTCAAGAATCAGTTAAGCGCCGACGCCCTCAACGGAATATTTACGGATTTGCCCGACCTGTCAGACACAGAAGCAGGAAGAATATCGCTATTGGTCAATCCGGGAAGCGATACCTGCGATCGCAGCATAGCCGAAGCCAAAAACTGGAAATTTCATGAATTTGTTGAAGGCGACGACGAGTAAAATAGGATTAGCAGCCGGGGGCGTCCCCCCTGTGGGCGCCCCGGCTGCCGGCGGAACGGACAATATGCACAGCGTGTGAACCGCCCCTGAGCGTAGCGTAACGAGTAAGTAGGAATTATCCATTTTTAAATTATAAGTATTATGAAAGCAAAGTATTTATTATTGATGGCAGCCCTTGCGCTGCTCGTGATGATCTGGTGCAGCAGGAGAACAGAGCAGGGAACAGTCGAATTTACCTTTACAGGTGACAGGATCCAATTTGCCGCCACGGCCGAAAGCCTTACCGTCGACTGGGACGACGGCTCAATAGCGGAGTATCACAATCTTGACAGTACCGCAGTCGTGCATCGCTACGCAAGCAATGCCGAACGTACCGTACGGATACGGAAGGCGAAAAAGCTGTCCGCTTTCAATTGCAGCGGCGATGAATACCGCGGAGGCAGCATAACGGCTCTGGATGTAAGCGACTGCCCGACGCTAACAGCGTTGAATTGTTGTTGGAATGAATTAAGCGCGCTGGATGTGTCGAACCATACGGCGTTAACATCGTTGGAGTGTGGGTATAATCAGTTAAGTGTGCTGGATGTGTCGAAGAATACGGCGTTAACAGCGTTGTCTTGTAGCCATAATCGGTTAAGCGCGCTGGATGTGTCGAAGAACACGGTGTTAACAGCGTTGTCTTGTTACGATAATGAGTTAAGCGCGCTGGATGTGTCGAAGCATACGGCGTTAACATCGTTGTCTTGTCGGAGCAATCGGTTAAGCGCGCTGGACGTGTCGAACAATACGGCGTTAACAACGTTGTATTGTTCCTATAATCAGTTAAGCGCGCTGGATGTGTCACGCAACACGGCGTTA
>JAIRSV010000001.1 GCA_031255275.1 Proteiniphilum sp. | reverse complement strand
GGACAGTGCGGTTATTGACAGAAATAAATGAACATTAGAGTTTTACCTTGACGTTGACATATTTCAAGAATAAAAAAATCGCAATTAAATATCCATAAACGTCTTCTCTTCTCTTTTTTTCTGACTTCCTTAAAAATGCAGACACGCGGCGGACACGTCGGGCAAAAGAAAAACGCTAAATCATTATTTATAAATGATAATTTAGCGTTTTGAAATCGTACCCAGAGCCAGTATAAAACCGAGAAAATACGAGAAAACAAAAGAATATATAAGAACTGAAATACAGCCAATTAGTATTTTTGCACATCTTTTAATCTGCATATATTTTCCCTTGTTTTGTCATTTAGTACACTTTTAGTACACCTTGAAACAAATTATTTTCATACCTTTGCAAATAAAAGAAAATAAATGAATATCAAAGGAATAACGAGATGGCAAAAATTGAGGCTAAGACAAAAGAGAACCCAAAGTTGCAACAAAGTACACTTTCTGATGGACGTATAAGCCTTTATTTGGAATACTATTTAGGTAGAACACAATGGATTGATGAAGATACAGGGAAAGTAAAGGTTAAGCATGACAGGAGAAAGGAAACGCTAAATCTATACCTTATTGCCACTCCAAGAACCCCGATTGAACGACAAGCAAATAAAGACACATTGGAACTTGCCAAAGAAATCAGAATTGAGCGAGAACAGGAACTAAAAAAAGACCGGACGGGAAAACGCATATCAAAACCTAAAAGCATAAACTTTTTAGATTGTTTTCAGGCATATAATGACAACTACACAAAGAAAGATATACGGATGATGGAAATTGCCTTAAATCGCTTCAAAGACTTCTTAAAAGAAGATTATCCCATTTATAGCAATCATATAAAGCCTGAACAACTCAACAAGGATATGATGATTGAATTTGTGGAATATCTGCAAAGTAGAAGCATAGGCGAAGGGGCAAAAAGCATATATCAACGGTTTAAGAAGTTCATAAAATATGCCATTGAGCATGATATAATGATTAAAAACCCATGTTCCGGCGTTGTGTGCAAAGCCGATGACCAAGTATTGAGAAAGGACGTACTTTCATTGGAAGAAATGGAACAACTTATATCAACCACATATGAAAATCAGAACCCGGAGATAAGACGGGCGTTCATTTTTTGCCTTTATACCGGAATCCGCTTTTGTGATGTAGTTGAGTTGAAATATAGCAATGTCGATTATTCAAACAAGATATTGAAATATGAACAAGCCAAGACAAAAGGACATAGCACAACAAGCGGTGTAATTACGCCTTTGAATGATGGATTGCTTTCTTTGATTGGTGAAGTTCCGGCAGACATGAAAGATGACTTCATATTTCATCTACCAAGCCACACAATGTGCCTTAAAGCGTTGAGGCGTTGGGTTAAGCGCGCCGGAATCAATAAGCATATAACATGGCATTGCGCCCGGCATTCATTTGCCGTCAATATCCTAAACAATGGTGCTAATATAAAGACCGTTGCAAGCCTTTTGGGGCATTCAGGCTTGAAACATACAGAAAAATACACAAGGGCGGTTGATGCCTTAAAAGAAGCCGCTATAAACAGCTTACCGGAATTAAAACTATAATGTCATGGCAAAAGAAATTCAAAAACCATTCTTGAAAGCATTTCAATTTGGGGGTGTGGTTCATAATTGCATAGATGTAATCAGGCATCGTTATGATTTGGGGTATTTGCCACAAGATAAGCCGCTGCCGGAAAAATGGCAGATATTTTACGATAAGACATTACCGGAAAAAATAATTAAAGAAACTGATGATTTTGATGATGCCGTTATAATCTACACAGAAAGTCCACTAATTGATGAAATTGAAGAAAACATAAAGGGGTGTAAAACAGACAGCGAGCAAGAAAGATATATTTTTTCATTACTAACACCATTCAAAGAACTTAGTGATATTTTCCATCCAATAGCGGAAATAGGCCGGTTAAATAATGCCATTGATGAATGCAAAAATGATAAGGAAATGTGGGAAAGCGTGCCGGAAAATGAACCTTTAACCAATGTTGCTGGTGAAGCGGCAGGAACGCCAAAAGAACAAATCAACGCTTGTGATTGGTTTATTGAAAAATATACAAAAGATATAGAAAGGATTTGTCACATAAACAGGCGGTTCTGTGAAATTGTATGCGGACAAATAAATGAACAAGGAAGCGTTGAACAATGCTTGGGGGCATTTGTGAGCATAAAAACCATGTTTGCAAATCGTTTGGATGCTTTGTTGCTTACTTATGGCATAGATTTAATGAAGTTGCAACGAGAAAGCGGTGTCTACCTTAAATCGCATAGAATAATTACCGATGTTGATTATTACATAGGGTCAAGGGAGTTGGCGCAAAGGTATATTGATGCACTTCCAAAATTAGAACAGTCTCAACCGGACACAGCACGACAAACCAAGATACAAACAGAAAGAACCCAAATAGACCAAAAGCAATTGGATGTACTTTTTGAGAGCCTGAAAGGCTGTATTACTCCCTATGACAAAGATAGCTTCATTTATGCTTTTAATGGTGGAGAAAAGCCAAAAGGGTATAATGGAATGAAGAAAACAAAAAAAATCACAGATGCTCAATTTGTTTATTTGATTGCTTACTTATTTTCCATTGGTGATGTGGTTGATTGGACGGTAGCGCATGAATTTGGCATAAAAAATCCAAGCCAAAAAATGACTAATTATAGAGAAAATAAAAACAAGCGTCCACAAGGATACAAGTTTATAGATGATATTATTGACCGCATGAAAAAGGAAGAGAAAACAGGGTCGTAGTCTATATAGGACTATCGTTTTTTGTTATATATCAGCGACTTACAAAAAGCGTACACGGAAATGTACACGATTTTACCCCAAAAACGCCCATTTTGTATCGCTATAATACACTTTGCATTTGTAATGAAATTGCATTGCAGGTGCAAACCGGCATTCATTTTATTTCAAGTACAAAGCACCATCCATTATTGAACCGACAAGTTCCATTTCAGCAATATCAATTCCTTTCATCAATTCAGGAACGCCGGGATATACCGCAACAAGCCTTTTGCCATCATTGGCAATTTTGCGCTTGATTCTCTCTATTTTTTCATAATCGTACATGGTAGCATAGAGCAATAGTTCCCAAAGGTCTTTGGGTATTGCATCCCTGCTTATTATTTCTCCATTACAATTTTCCAAATAATCATCCATGACGGCAAAGATAGGCATTTATGTCATTTAGGTAAACGTTTACCTAAACAAACATAAACGGTCTTGTATTCTTATTCTTGCCAATTTTGCCATGTCTTGACAAACATAGGTTTACCGGTAAACCATTTTTTTAACGATTAAAAGCATTGAAAAAATGGGAAATTTAGAACAACGGATGGATGTTGTGGAAAACTCCATCAAAATGGCGGGATTAGCCACAAAAGAAGTATTGACCTTTGATGAAGCTGCGATATTCACGGGTTTATCCAAGAGTTATTTGTACAAGCTGACAAGTGGGCAAAAGATACCGCATTATAAGCCTGCAGGCAAGGTATTGTATTTCAATCGTGAAGAACTACAAGCGTGGTTGCTTCAAAATCGAGTAAGCACAACCGATGAAGTTGCAGAAAAGGCACAATCTTACTGCATGACAAACAAGAAAGGGGGTAAACGATGATAACCGCTAATGTTACCGCCTATCTATGTATGGAGCAATTGCCGGAACTAAAGAGTGTAACAAGAAAAGGCATAACCACGCCAAGAAAACAGCCAAGATACGACCTTGTGGCATTTGCAGGCTATTGGGGTGCTTTGGATAAGCTAAAGAACTACAAAGGGCAATTGTACTTCAATCTGATTCCGACCGATAAAAACGAGTATCGGAAACAAGATGGAACGACACCGGAATATTACTTGCAATGTACACCGGCAAAGAGCAAATCAATCAATTTTAGTGGCATACGCTTTCAGTATGAAAACGGAAAGGAAACGGCATTTGCAAGTGGAGAACCAAGTATCAATGAAAAATTGAAAGGTGGCATTATCAATCCAATGTACAATCAACGCAATGATGCTTTCCTTTTCATCTTCTCAAACAACATGGAGCGTTTGGAAATCGTGATTATTGAGAACGGGCGCACATTGATAGATGCCTATCGCAAACAATTAGCAATTGGCGGAATGGATGAAGTTTTGAACAGCTTGCAGAGACAAGCAAAAATGGCAAAAGTCTTATAATAAGTGTGATTTGCATACAAAAACTGTATACAATGTATGATTCTGCAAACCTTTGGATAAATCGTGTTGAGGCTGGCAATGGATTTGAAGCCTCAACCAATTTTTTATCCAATGCAAAGGAAACCGTAAACAGGAATACGGGTGAGATTTGGACGGTCGGAAGCCTTGACAATCTCAAAGTAACCGTGTCAATGGCGGGCATATCCATTAAAGGAAGTTTGGCAAAGTTTCTTTTGCCTGATAATACATATACACTAAATCGGCATCAGGTGAAAGATGCGTTGCAAAAGTTATCCGATGATTTGCATGTTGATTTAATAAATGCAAGCGTTATCCGGTTGGATGTTGCCGCCAACTTCATTGTAAAGCATGAACCAAGCCGTTATTTTGACGCTTTGGGGCTTTGTAGGCACTTTAATAGATTGCAAACGGCGGAAAGCACATTGAGTTACCAAACTAAAGGAAAAGAGCCTAAAAAGGCTATGATTTTCTATGATAAGACAATGGAAGTTCAACAACGAGGCGGAACAATCCCAGATGTTTATCAGGGTGCAAACCTTTTGAGATATGAAAGCCGTTGGAATACTCGTTTGCCTCAACAATTGAAAGTGCCGGAAGTGAAAGGACGGACTTTGTTTGATAAGTCCTTTTATGGAAAGATGATTGCCCGTTGGGCGGATAACTATTTCAATATTGATAAAAGAAAGATTCTAAAAGCTGATGCAATGGAAAGAATAGAAACCGTGTCGGATGCAATGGACTACATTTGCGCCGTTGCTTTACAGAGATTACCGCCGGATGAAGTGCAAAACATATTGGCGGAACTAAAGCAAAAGGGAGTATTTGAGAATAGGAACTATTATAGTCGCCTAAACAAAAAATTAAAAGACATTACCGGCATGGCCGACATATCAAATTCTGACGTTTTGACAAAAGAACTTGATGCGGAAGTTAGGCAGGTTTTGGCAGAAAAAAGATGAAAAGTCTTATAATAAGTGTGATTTGTATACAGAAATTGTATACACCAATATTCAAAAACAGATTGAAAGATGAAAAATAAAACGCTATTAAATTCAGTTATTGAGGTGAAAAATGAAAGTGATGCACATGTAACCATCCAACTTGCAAAAACAATGATTGTAGATGCGGATGGAGAACGTGAAGTTTGCCCGGAAATTTGCATCATGTGTGAGAATGGAAAGAAATATAAACCGGCAATAATGCTTTTCACAGCAGAACAAGCGGATAAACTCATAAGCAAGCTAACAACGCTTAGGGATGCCGCCCAAGCATACCAAGCCAACAGAAAGTTGGATTGATGATGAACGCCAAAGCAAACGCCCTGAATTAAGACAATTTGGGGCGTTTTTCCATGTTGACAAAAGCTAACATCCAACAGAAATGCACAAATTGCATAAAAATCGCCTAAAAAGGGGAAAAACTTCACAAATTTCACAAAAAACGGATAAAAAGAAGCAAAACCACTTTTTCATTCCGCTTGCTTTGATTCTGTTTGCCGTTGTCATGCTGCAATTGAATAATTGAGCAATGCCGGAAATTCCATGAAAATCAATTTCAGGGCGTTTTTTGTGCCTCGATGTTGAGAAATGTTAAGGTTCAGAGAAGAAAAAAATTGCTATATCAAATAAAACTACTATCTTTGCCCTTGACTTCTATACTCATAATTCTTGGGCAAAAATCAATGATATTTTTTTGTACAAGATAAAGGGATTGCCCGCTATGGTGGTGCAACGGAAACAATGCACTATACTAACGCCCGGCGTGAGTGTGGAAGTCACACCTACGGCGGGCAATCTTTTTATCACAATTCTTATAAATATGACCCACATTAAGAATGAAAACAGTTTGACGGCTCAAAATTCAGCCGTACAAACGGCGTTAGTCCACGACACGGATTGCCCCGCTGAAATTCAACCTATTTTGGCATTTCTCAAAGAAAACCAATTGCCGGTTGTGATAATGGTTAATATCGTGAACAACAACCAAAGTATAAGCAATGTTACTCAATCGACCATTGCGGGATGTAATATTTGTGGTGATTATAATACGTTTGTTGATGGAGACAATAATATTGTTGGAAATAACACAAACGGTGGCAGTATAAACGGAAAATCATGTTTGAAATAATCCGTCAAAAAAAATGGTTTAGTTTCCATTATTTTGTTATTTAGTACACTTTTAGTACGCCTTGCTAAAAGGAAAGCGGCTGAAAATCAAGTGATTAACAGCCGTTTTGTGTACCCAGAGCCGGGATCGAACCGGCATGGAAGTGAATCCACTGGTGTTTGAGACCAGCGCGTCTACCAATTCCGCCATCTGGGCTTCTCCGAAAAGAGGGGGCAAAAATACGCATATTTTTGGTATTTTGAAAGAAGCTGCCGCTCTTTTTTGCAGATATTCGATCAATTCGTGTTTGTAACTTCGGTTTGAAAACCCAATTTGGAGGGATGATATTACAGCTTCTTGTATTTTTCGCTTTTGTTTTGTACCTTTAAGGGCAAATTGGAGAAGGCTATAAACAAATTGTTGAGGAAGGACGTTATTTAAGCCAAAACGGGAGAAAATTCGCAGAATACAGATATGAGCAAACTAAAAAATAATATAATCTTAGGTATGAGAAACAGTAATAACTATTGCGTAATCATGAGCGGCGGGGTAGGAAGCCGCTTCTGGCCTTTCAGTAAGGAGGAAAAACCCAAACAGTTTCTTGATTTCTTCGGAACGGGACGGTCGTTGTTGCAAAGTACTTTCGACCGGTTTAAACAGATTGTTCCGGCGGAAAACATATATATTGTGACGAACGATGCGTATGCCGAAATGACAAAGAAACAATTGCCGGAGTTGAAAGATGATCAGTTGCTGTTGGAGCCGATCAGACGGAATACGGCTCCTGCCATAGCCTACGCTTCTTTCAGGATAAGGGCGATCAACCCCGGTGCTAATATAGTTGTCGCTCCTTCGGATCACCTGATCCTGAAGACGGACGAGTTCGTGGCCGACATCCGGAAAGGACTGGATTTTGTAAACAGCAATCCGGTCTTACTCACGCTGGGAATTAAACCCAGTCGCCCCGAAACGGGTTACGGATACATTCAGGTGAGCGAGGAGGAAGCAGGGGGTATTCATAAAGTGAAAGCTTTCACCGAAAAACCCAATTTCGAGTTGGCCAGGAAGTTTGTCGACAGTGGCGAGTTCGTATGGAATTCGGGCATTTTCCTCTGGAATGTAAACGCCATTATGGATGCTTTCAGGAAGTATCTTCCGGACATCAATCAGAAATTCAGCGAGGGAAAGGAGCTTTTCAATACGCCTGAAGAAAAAAGGTTTGTCGATGCCAGTTTCCCGTTTTGTCCCAATATATCCATTGATTACGGGATTCTGGAGAAAGCCGACAACGTGTATGTGAACATTTCCGATTTCGGCTGGAGCGATCTGGGTACCTGGGGCGCTCTGCATGAGATTTCGGATAAAGATGAGGTCGGTAACGCAAACCTGCATTGCAAAACACTGTTTGTGGAGAGCAACGACAATGTCGTCGCCATGAGCGAGGATAAATTGGTCGTCTTGCAGGGTCTCGACGGATATATCGTGGCCGAGTCGGACAATGTGCTGATGATCTGCAAAAAAAGCGAAGAGCAGCGGATCAAGCATTTCGTGACGGATGTGAAGTTCCGTTACGGCGACGAATATGTTTGACCCGCGTCGGGAGGTAGTATAAATGTCGCGGATATTTGCAGAGGCTTGCGCTTCTGCAAATTTTTTTTGTGCCCGGACTTCGGGTTTCGGTTTACCGGAGTCAGTGTTTCTGCCGGTACCCGTGTTCGTGTACCTGGGCGACGGCTCTGCCCGAAGGGTCGACATTCTTTTTGAAGAACTCGTCCCATTCCAGCGCGACGGGCGTGCTGCACGCTACCGACGGAACGGAGGGTACGCAGCGGGCGGCGCTGTCGGACGGAAACAACTCTGAGTAAATACGGCGGTACATGTATTCTTCTTTTGTCAGCGGGGGATTGATCGGGAAACGGTGATGTACGCCCGACATTTGTTCGTCCGTCACTTCACGTGCGGCAATCTCTTTCAGCGTATCGATCCATCCGTATCCTACTCCGTCGGAAAACTGTTCCTTCTGACGCCAGGCGACCTCTTCGGGCAGATAGTCTTCAAATGCCAGACGCAGGATACGTTTCTCAATTTTCCCGTTTCCGGCCATCTTGTCCTTCGGATTGAGACGCATGGCTACATCCAGAAATTCTTTGTCGAGGAAGGGGACGCGCCCTTCCACTCCCCATGACGCCAGTGACTTGTTGGCGCGCAGGCAGTCGTACTGGTGCAATTTGTCCAGTTTCCTGACGGTTTCCTTATGGAACTCTTCGGCGTTGGGGGCTTTGTGGAAATAGAGGTAACCGCCGAAGATCTCGTCGGCGCCTTCGCCGGAAAGTACCATCTTCACGCCCATCGACTTGATGAAGCGGGCGATGAGATACATCGGCGTACTGGCACGGACTGTCGTCACGTCATACGTTTCGATGTGGTAGATCACGTCACGGATGGCGTCGAGTCCCTCCTGAATGGTGTAGTTTATCTCGTGGTGTACCGAGCCGATATGTCTTGCTACTTTTCGGGCGGCCGTCAGGTCGGGAGAGTCTTCCAGTCCGATGGCGAAGGAGTGCAGTTGCGGCCACCAGGCATCTTCGCTGTTGTCGCTTTCCACCCGTTTGGCGGAGAATTTCTTGGCTATGGCCGAGATGATGGAGGAGTCCAGTCCGCCCGAAAGCAGTACGCCGTAAGGTACGTCGCTCATCATCTGACGCTGTACGGCGTCTTCGAGCGCCTGTTTGAGTTGCTGTACGTCTGAAACGTTCTCTTTCACGCGGTCATACTCCGTCCATTCGCGGAAGTACCATTGCCGGGGATGGCCGTCGCGACTGTAATAGTAGTGTCCGGCT
Source organism: Proteiniphilum sp. (assembly GCA_031255275.1). Lineage (GTDB taxonomy): Bacteria > Bacteroidota > Bacteroidia > Bacteroidales > Dysgonomonadaceae > Proteiniphilum. The sequence continues at coordinate 9,407 of JAIRSV010000001.1, read as the reverse complement.
GGAAACTCTTCTATCCTGCTGCAATATCCTTCGAGCGCCTTTAGCTCGGACGATACGTAGTAGGCGCCGTCTTCGTCCCATCCCTGATAGAGGGGGATGATCCCGATATGGTCGCGTCCCACCAGGAAAACGTCTTTTTCGGTATCGTACAGGGCAAAGGCAAATATCCCGTTCAGGTCGTCCAGAAAACCGGCTCCTTTGTCCCGGTACAGTGCCAGAATCACTTCGCAGTCGGACTGGGTGAGGAACTCGTATCTCTCCTCATATTGTTTCCGGATTTCCCGGTGGTTGTATATTTCGCCGTTTACGGCCAGTACTAACCGGCCGTCTTTGCTGTACAGCGGCTGTCCTCCCGATGCGGGATCGATGATCGAGAGGCGTTCGTGTGCCATGATCGCTCTGCCGGACGAGAATATACCTGACCAGTCGGGGCCGCGGTGACGCAGTTTCCTTGACATTTTGAGCAGTTGCGGACGTAACTGTTCCTCCGGCTTTTGCAGATTGAATGTACATACTATTCCACACATATTATTCTTTGTTTTTTAATGATTGTTTTCTATCGGGTAAAAAGTGCTTTGTGTATATTTTCGGCTGTTTTCCGGCCTGACGCGATGGCTTTCACCACGAGGCTGGCGCCTGTCACGGCGTCGCCGGCGGCGAAGACTTTGGCGACGGTGCTGTGATACTGTCTGTCGACTGCTACATTGCCCCGGGTATCGTAATGGACGCCTAATTCGTTCAGCAATCCCTCCTGTACGGGGTGGACGAAGCCGAGGGCTAACAGTACGAGGTCGGCTTTCAGCACCTCTTTCCGGCCTGTGGGCGTCATGGTGAAGCGGCCGCTTCCGTCTTTAGCCCAGTGTACCTCTTCTGTCAGCGCCTCCCTCACCGCTCCGTTTTCTCCGCGGAACATCAGTGTATTCAGTTGCCAGCGCCGTTCGCAGCCTTCTTCGTGGGACGAGGAGGTTTTCAGTATCTGCGGAAAGGGATTCGGCCACGGAGTTGCCGGATTGTGTCCCGCGGGCGGTTGGGGCATAATCTCGATCTGCATCACGCGCAAAGCTCCCTGCCGGATCGATGTGCCTACACAGTCGGATCCGGTGTCGCCGCCGCCGATGACCAGTACATGTTTCCCTTTTGCCGATATTTTTTCGGTGTCGTCCGGCTCCTCTTTTTGCAGTATCCGGATCTGCTGTGAAAGGAAATCCATGGCGAAATGTATCCCTTTCAGGTCGCGCCCTTCGGGGGTGATGTTCCTCGGTTTCCCTGCTCCCACGGCGAGGCAGACGGCATCATATTCCCGCATGAGTTCCTCGCCGGAAATATCTTTCCCCACTTCCGTATCGGTAATAAATTCGATACCTTCTTCGATAAGCAATGCCAACCGGCGGTCGATGACCCGTTTGGCCAGTTTGAAGTTGGGGATGCCGTACCTGAGCAGTCCGCCCGGACTGTGATCTTTCTCAAAGACGGTGACCGTGTGCCCTTTCCGGTTCAACTGTTGGGCTGCCGCCAGTCCCGCAGGCCCCGAACCGATGATGGCCACTCTCTTACCCGTCTTTCGCTTCGGCAGATGCGCCTTGATCATACCTTCCCTGAACGCCACTTCGATGGCCGCCACCTCATTCTCCCGGATAGTCACCGGCGCTTCGTGCAGCGCGAGCACGCACGATTTCTCGCACGGCGAGGGACAAACCCGCCCGGTAAATTCGGGGAAGTTGTTGGTCTCCTGCAGTATCTCGACGCCCTTTTTCCAGTCGCCTTTGTATATATAATCCTGCCATTCGGGCATTTTGTTGCCAAGAGGACACGACCAGTGGCAGAACGGGATGCCACAGTCCATGCACCTGGATGCCTGCAGTTTGCGGTCTTCCCTGTTGAGGGTCTGTTCCACTTCGCTGTAGTCATATATTCTGTCGCTCACGGGACGATAGCCGGCTTCTTTCCGGGGTATCGTCATAAATGCTTTTGGATTTCCCATAATTTTGTCTTAATAATCCCTTTCCACCACGGCGATCTTTTGGTTCAATGCCGCCATTTTCCTTTCCTGTAGCACTTTCTTGTATTCGATAGGCACTACTTTGATGAATTTGGTTACGTATAGCTCCCAGTTGTCGAGGATACGTTTGCCAATTTCGCTGTTGGTATATTGAGCATGTGTAGCGATCAGGTTTTTCAATTCCCTGATGTCGGACATCTCTTCCAGCAGCGTCAGTTCGACCATTTCCATATTGCAGTAAAAATCGAAATCGCCTTTTTCGTCCAGCACGTAGGCGATGCCGCCGCTCATGCCGGCCGCGAAATTCCGGCCTGTGCCGCCGAGTACAACCGTGCGGCCACCGGTCATATATTCGCAGCAATGGTCGCCGGCCCCTTCCACCACGGCGGTGGCGCCCGAGTTCCTGACACAGAATCGTTCGCCGGCGATGCCGCTGATGAATACTTCGCCCGAAGTGGCTCCGTAGAGCGAGGTGTTGCCGCAGATGATGTTTTCTTCCGGTCGGAAGGTGCTCTCTTTGGCCGGTGTCACAATGATGCGTCCTCCCGAGAGGCCTTTACCCAGATAATCGTTGCAGTCGCCGTGAAGGTAGAAGGTGACGCCGCCTGCCAGGAAGGCGCCGAAACTCTGTCCGGCTGACCCTTCAAAGTAGGCGGAAACGGTATGTTCCGGCAGTCCTTTTTGTCCGTACCGGCCGGCGATGACGCCGGACAGCATGGCGCCGGTCGCCCTGTCGGTGTTTTTTATGACCGTCTTGATGCCGACCGACTGCCGGTGTTCGATAGCCGGAAGCGATTCGGCGATAAGCATACGGTCTAACACGTCGTCGATCTTGTGATGCTGGGCGGTGGTTCGCCTGACGGGGTGGAGGTTGGCCTCTTTCGGGAAGCAGGTGATCTTTGTCAGGTCGATCTTTTCGGTCTTGGGCAGGTCGGGGAAGTGTTTGCGTTTGAGCAGGTCAGCCCTGCCGATTGCCTCGTCGAGCGATCTGAATCCCATTTCGGCCAATCGTTCGCGGGTATTCTCCGCCAGAAAACGGAAGTAGTTGACGAGGTATTCGTGTCGTCCGGCGAACCGCTTCCGCAACTCCCCGTTTTGCGTGGCGACTCCCACCGGACAGGTGTTGAGGTGGCACTTGCGCATCATCACGCATCCCAGCACGATCAGCGCACTGGTGGCGAAGCCGAACTCTTCGGCGCCCAGCAGTGCGGCCGTCACGATGTCGCGTCCGGTTTTGAGCTGCCCGTCGGCCTGCAGCGTCACCACCCCCCGCAGATTATTCATCACCAGCGTCTGTTGCGTTTCCGCCAGTCCGATCTCTAACGGCAATCCCGCGTGTTTGATGGAACTTGCGGGACTCGCTCCGGTGCCCCCCTCCGCGCCGCTGATCACGATCAGGTCAGCTTTGGCTTTTGCCACGCCGGCGGCAATGGTGCCGACGCCGCTTTCGGACACCAGTTTCACGCTGATTCGGGCATTCGGGTTCACGTTCTTGAGGTCGAAGATAAGCTGTGCCAGGTCTTCGATAGAGTAGATGTCGTGATGGGGTGGGGGAGAGATCAGGGTGATGCCGGGGATGGAGTGCCGTGTCCGGGCAATAATGTCGTCCACCTTGAAGCCGGGTAACTGTCCGCCTTCGCCCGGCTTGGCCCCCTGAGCGATCTTTATCTGCAACTCGTCGGCGTTGACGAGGTACTCCGTCGTGACTCCGAACCGGCCGGAGGCGATCTGCTTGATAGCGCTCCGGCGCGACAGGCCGTCGGCCTGCGGGTGAAACCGTTCGGGATCCTCGCCCCCCTCGCCGGTATTGCTGCGTCTGCCGATGATATTCATCGCAACGGCCATCGCCTCATGCGCCTCCCGGCTGATGGAGCCGTAGGACATGGCGCCCGTACAGAACCGCTTCATAATGTTTTCGGCAGGTTCCACTTCCGCCGGGTCAACAGGATTACGGACGTGGTCGAGCAGGTCGCGGATAAAGGCCGGCTTCTCCTTACAGTCCACCAGCGCGGTGTATTCCCTGAACAGCGCATAGTCGTTCCTCCGGGTAGCAATCTGCAGTCGGGAGATGGTTTCCGGATTCCAGGCATGATACTCTCCGTTGTTCCTGTAAGCATAATTTCCCGGATTCCGGAGATGAAAAGGTTCGCTGCCGTCGTTGTGGAACGCTTCGGTGAACGGCTGCAGCACCTCGCGGGCTACATCCTCCATGTCAATCCCTTCGATTTTCGACGAAATCCCTTCAAAACAGGCGTCCAGCAGAGAAGACGAGATGCCGATCGCTTCAAAGATGTGTGCGCCGCGATAACTCCGCAGCGTGGAATTGCCCATTTTGGAGAGCACTTTCAGTAATCCCTTGTTGACCGATTTGATATAGTGCTTCTTTGCCGTAGCAAGGTCGAGCGCAATCTCACCCGCCTTTATCTTCTCTGCAATGATTGCGAAAACCAGGTACGGATTGATCGCGTTGGCGCCGAACCCGAATAGCAGGGCAAAGTGCATCACCTCGCGCGGTTCCGCACTCTCCACCACGATGTCGATCTGCATCCGCTTGCGCTTTTCCACCAGATAGTGGTGTACGGCCGAGGTCGCCAGCAGCGAGGGGATAGGCGCATGTTCCGAATCCACGCCCCGGTCGCTCAGCACAATGTAGTTTTTGCCCTCGTCGATCGCTTTCTCGACGGACAGACACATCCGGGTCAGCGCCGTCCGCATCCCTCCGGCGCCGCTTTCCGGGTCGAACAGCATGGGGATGACGGCGGACGAAAATCCCTTGTACCGCAGGTTCAGCAAAATATCAAACTGCGTATTGGTCAGAATCGGACTGCGCAGTTTGACGATGCCCGACAGCGCCGGAATCTCCTTCAGCAGGTTTTGGTGAACGGCGCCCAGATAGCCGGTCAGCGACATCACCAGTTCCTCGCGGATCGGGTCGACAGGGGGATTGGTCACCTGTGCGAACTGCTGCCTGAAGTAGTTGAACAACCGTTGCGGCTTGTCGGAGAGCGCCGCCAGCGTCGCGTCGTTGCCCATGGACGAGACAGGCTCTTTCCCCTCCGTCGCCATCGGCTTGATGAGAATGTTGAGGTCTTCCACCGAATAGCCGAAAGCCCTCAGCAGCGTTTCGTAATTCCCTACGGAGTTGTTCACGCTCCGTCCCGAAGAAATATCATCCAGATTCAGGCAGTTCCTGTTCAGCCATTCGCGGTAGGGAAAAGCGTTTGCCAGCGTCTCCTTCAACTCGCTGTCAGAATAGATGGTTCCCGAGAGCGTGTCGATCATCATCATCTTTCCCGGTTTCAGCCGACCCATATGTTTGATGTCCGCCGGAGCGAACGAGAGCGTACCCGTTTCCGACGCCATAATCATCACACCGCTGTGGGTGATCGTATATCGTGCCGGACGCAACCCGTTGCGGTCAAGCATTCCGCCCGCGTAACGCCCGTCGCTGAAGATAAGCGTAGCCGGACCGTCCCACGGTTCCATAAGCATACTGTGGTATTCGTAAAACGCCTTCACCCCGTCCGGAATGGGATTCTTCTCGTTGAAGCTTTCGGGGACAAGCATCGCCATCGCGTGCGGAAGTGATTTGCCCGACATCACCAGAAATTCCAGCATGTTGTCGATAGAAGCGCTGTCGCTCATATCGGGCTGGACTACCGGATAAAGCGCCTCCATATCGGGAAACAGATCCGACTGCAGGACGCTTTCCCGGCTCTGCATCCATTGCCGGTTGCCGCGAATGGTGTTGATTTCACCGTTGTGCGCCAGCATCCGGAAAGGTTGCGCCAGGTCCCATGTGGGGAATGTGTTGGTGCTGAACCGGGAGTGAACCAGCGCAATCCGGCTGGTGAAATTGGGATTGGTGAGATCCGGGAAATATTGACGGAGCTGTATCGACGACAGCATCCCCTTATAAATCATCTGCCGGGTGGAAAGGCTCACGATATAAAAGCTCCGTTCTTCCGCTGTCGCCGAGGCGCGGATGGCCTTCTCCACCCTCTTTCGCAGGATGTAGAGCTTTCTCTCCAACTCGTTGAGCGGGAAATGACCGGAAACAAAAAGCTGTTTGATTACCGGTTCGTTGGCGAGGGCGATCTCCCCGAGGCAATCGCTGTTGACCGGTACGTCGCGGACGAAAAAGAGCGAAAGGTTTTCTTCCAGCGCCTTCTCCCGGATGACGGAAAGACAATACTCCCTCTTTTCCGCCTCCCTCGGCAGGAACACAAGTCCGGCGCCGTAACGTCCCTCCGGCGGAACGGCAATGCCCTGCAGCAGAATGAACTCGTGCGGAATCTGTACCAGTATGCCCGCGCCGTCGCCGGTGATGTTGTCGGCGCTTTCGGCGCCCCGGTGTACCATATTCTCCAGTACCTGCAACCCCTTCTCCACAATGTCGTGCGATTTCTCTCCCGTCAACGTCATCGCGAGGCCGACGCCGCAGGCGTCATGTTCGTTCTGAAATGAATAGAGAGACTCTTTTTCGAACTGCCGGAGGTTACCGAATATATTTTCCTGTCCCATTTTCTGTTTTATATTTCCGGAACTAAAAAAATAGCAGATAATCACGTATCTGCTATTCAAATAAATGTAAAGATTGTGTATTTGAAACCGTGACGTTTAACTTATGAATAACAGTTCTCTGTATTTCGGCAGCGTCCACATCTGATTGTCCACGATCAGCTCCAGCTTGTCTACGTGATAGCGGATCACATCAAACCGGATCTCAACCGTATCGTGATAAGCCACCGCTTTCTCGCGGGCATCCTCCAGCCTGTTGGCCGCCTTGCGGGCATCCACCATGTCGTCGACATTTGTTTTTATTGCCGATATATGGTCAGCGATCTCCTCGATGAGCACGGCATCCTCCTTCGACAGCCTGCCCGCCTTATCCCTGTCGAAAACAGCATACTTCTTATAAATACTGTCGAGCAGCATGGACTGATATTCCGTAGCGACCGGGATGATATGGTTCAAACAGAGGTCACCCAGCACACGCGCCTCGATCTGTATCTTTTTGGTGTAAGTCTCCCACTTCACCTCATTGCGGGCGTGCAGCTCCTTTTCGTTCAGTACGCCGATGCTTTCGAACATTTCCACCGACGCCTCCGAAGTATACCTGTCATAGATCACCGGTACGCTGGTTTCGCAGTCAAGACCGCGTTTTTCGGCCTCCGCCTTCCACTCGTTGCTGTAGCCGTTGCCGTTGAAGCGGATAGGCTTGGACTCTCTGATGTAGACGCGAAGGGTGTCAAAGATAGCCTGTTCCTTTTCCATACCCTTTTTCATTTTCGCGTCGATCTCCTTTTTGAAGTCGATCAACTGAGCAGCCATCACAGCATTCAGCGCAGTCATTGCCGACGAGCAGTTCGCCAGCGAGCCGACCGCCCGGTATTCGAACCGGTTGCCCGTGAAGGCGAATGGCGACGTGCGGTTTCTGTCCGTACTGTCGATCAGCACAGCAGGGATATGCGCGATGCCCAGCTTCATCTGCTTCAGTTCGTCCACGGTAATATCGTCATCTTCCGAACTGTGTTCCAGTTTGTCGAGCACGGCCGTAATCTCTGTTCCCAGAAAGACGGAGATGATGGCCGGAGGCGCTTCGTTGGCACCCAGTCGGTGGGCGTTGCTGGCCGACATGATAGAAGCTTTCAGCAAACCGTTGTGTTTGTGCACCGCCATCAGCGTGTTCACCAGGAAAGTGACGAACAGCAGATTCTCCTTGGCCGTCCGGCCCGGGGTGAAGAGACCGATACCGGTATCCGTCCCCAGCGACCAGTTGTTGTGTTTGCCCGAACCGTTTACACCGGCAAACGGCTTTTCGTGCAGCAGCAGTTTGAAGTGATGTTTGGCCGCTATCCGGTGCATCAGCGTCATGATCAGCAGGTTTTGGTCGACAGCCAGATTGGTTTCGCCGTAGATGGGCGCCAGTTCAAACTGGTTGGGCGCAACCTCGTTGTGACGGGTCTTTAGCGGAATACCATACTTGTAAGCCTCAAGTTCCACCTCGCGCATGAAGGAAGCCACGCGCGGGGGGATTGCCCCGAAGTAGTGATCTTCCAGCTGCTGATTCTTGGCGCTTTCGTGTCCCATGAGGGTTCGTTCCGTGAGGCTCAGGTCGGGACGGGCGGCATACAGCGCCCGGTCTACCAGGAAATACTCCTGTTCCCATCCGAGGTACGAGTAGACCTTTTTCACGTCGGGATAGAGGAGGTTGCAGACATCCACCGCCGCTTTGTCCACGGCCGAGAGCGATTTCAGCAGCGGCGTCTTGTAGTCCAGCGCCTCTCCCGTGTAAGAGATGAAGACGGTGGGAATACACAGCGTATCGTCGATGATGAAGGCGGGAGAGGAGGGATCCCATGCCGTGTACCCTCTGGCTTCGAACGTATTGCGGATTCCTCCGCTGGGGAAGCTGGAAGCATCAGGCTCCTGCTGCGCGAGCAGTTTACCGGAAAATCTCTCGATAATCCCCCCGTCAGGGCCGTTTATGTAATCAATAAAGGAATCATGCTTCTCGGCAGTACCCTCCGTGAGCGGCTGAAACCAGTGTGTGTAATGAGTAGCGCCCATCTCCATAGCCCACATTTTCATACCTGCGGCCACGTGATCGGCAATTTCCCGGTGCAGCGTAGTACCCCGGTCGATCGCTTCGAGAACGATATTCATTGTCTCCTTCGAGAGATACTTCGCCATCTGGATACGGTTGAATACATATTTGCCGTAATACTCCGAGGGCAGTTGTGCAGGAATCAGCACCTCTAGTGGAGTTCTTTTAGAGGCCTCTTCTACTGCTTTAAAACGTAATGTTGACATAATAATAAGGATGAAGTTTGAATAAAAGAAAGCTTTTACGCCTGCGATTTCACATTTGACTGAGCTATCTGCTGCAAAAATAGTCAATATGTTTGACAATTCAAACGGGAATGACAAAAAAGTAATAATCTCCGTCGATATTTAACTTTATGCTTTGTTTCGATATATATCCACGTCAAAAATACATGAGAGGCGACAGCGTGAATTTCATTTTACTCAGATATTATATGTTCGCAGAGCAGACAGCGCGAGTAACCCGGAAGAAGCATACATCCGTTTTTTAAGAAGCGGAGAAGCGGAGAAAACCAGCTCGGGGAGCGCCCGAGCGGCAAGGGGCGGGAGCACCCGCCCCGACGAGCGATTTCGGAGCGCGATAGCGCGTAGTTACATTGGCTCTTCGGTACACCCCCCCAACCCCCTCTCAAGAGGGGAGCTTGCGCTATCGCGTGCTGGGAACAGATTTCAACCCATCAACCCATCAACCCTTCTCCCCCTAGCCACCTTAACCAGCTCGGGGAGCGCCGGAGCGGCAAGGGGCGGGAGCACCCGCCCCGACGAGCGATTTCGGAGCGCGATAGCGCGTAGTTACATT
>JAIRSV010000107.1 GCA_031255275.1 Proteiniphilum sp. | reverse complement strand
CGGAAGATGCGGAATGCGTCGGCGTAGATCTGATTCCATTCTGCACGGGGATCGATCTTCATGTTGAGGTTGTCGAGTTTGATCGTTGTTGCGCCGGCGGTTTGTCCCGGTTGGTTTTTGGCCACGCAGTAGCTGTCGCCCCGGCGGTAGATGAACGATTTCCCGTCGGCAGCGGCGATGCCGTAACCTGTTCCGCTGAGTATCTCTTCGGTTTTCTCTTCGTTGATATTGTAGCGCATAATCCTGTAGCCGTCGGAGTAAAGAAGCCCCTCTTCCACAGCGCCGATGATACGGTAGTTGCCGGATTGCAGGGGCAGTGCCTGAATGCGGTTTTGCGCGTTGTCCGTGTCGATCTCCACCTTGATTTCTGCCGGTTTCGAGGCCTTGTTTGCGTCAGGGTTTTCGTTGATCTCCCTGTCTTCCTTATACGGAGTGAGGGTAACGCCGTTGTCGCGTAGCGGAAGCGCATAGATGCGGGTGGCGTTGTTGTAGAGATAATCGAACTCGAAACTGCTGAATGTAAGGTTGAAATTGCGGTTGGAGAGGAAAAAGAGAAATTTTCCGTCGCGGCTGAATACCGGGCTTTCGTCGGAAAAGGTAGCGTCGGTCAACTGCAGCTTTCGTCCGGTGGAAAGCTGGTAAAGCCAGAGCGCAGTCTGATAGTTGGGTGCCGGTTTGCTGTAAGCAATCCAGTCACCGTCGGGCGAGAAGGCATAATCTCTGATCTCTTCGGCCGTCGCCTCGTCGATAGCGGTCTGCCGTCCCGTGGAAACGTCCACGAGCCACAGCTTCAAGCTACGGTCGCTGTAAACGAGGTGCGTGCTGCGGGGAGACCATTCGGCCGTATATTTCCAGGCCGAAGAGTTACGGGTGAGCTGTCGCGGTTTCGCCCCCTCCTTATTTTCGAGAAGATAAAGCTCATATTCGCCCGTCGCGTCCGAATAATAAGCGATCAGCTTTCCGTCGGGCGACCAGACGGGAGAGAGTTCGCGGACACCCTGCGTACCGGTGAGATTTTGTATTTCGCCCTTCTCCGCCGGGACGCTGAAGATGTCTCCGCGGGCTTCGAAAAGCGCCCGCTTGCCGGTGGGCGAGAGGCTGTAGCTGTTGATGAACTCCGTCACATTGCGGAAGCGGGGTTGCAGGTTAGGGTTGTCGTAGCTGATGGCGACGGAGATCTTGCGGCTGTCGCCCGACGCGAGGTCAAGCACATAAAGGTAACCGCCGTTCTCGTAAGCCAGCTTACCGTTGCGGCCGGAAGGCCACATCACGTCGAAATCGGTATGGCGGGTGATCTGCTCATCCTCGCCCGACGCCACGTTATAACGCCGGATGTTGAGTCGAGCGTCACGGTCGGACGCATAAAAGATGTGATTGCCGTACCACACCGGCCACTGGTCGGAGCCTGCCCATCGGGTGATTTGCTGCGACCGGTTGTTCGTCAGGTCATAAGTCCACAGGTCGGTAGCCCGTCCCCCCTTATAGCGTTTCCAGGTACGGAACTCCCGGTCGACCGGCGTGAAGCAGAGTTGCGAACCGTCGGGCGAAAAAGCGGCAAATCCTCCGTTGACGATAGGGAGTGGTTCTTCAAACCCGCCGTCGAGTCCGACGGTGAAATAACGACCGTTACGGTCGCCGAAACTCGTACGGTTAGCCCGGAAGAGAATCCGTTTACTGTCAGGCGTCCAGTCGAGCGTCACGTTGTCGAACCCGCCCCGTGGCGGCATTTCGCCCACGGACTTGTAGAAAGTAAGCTGTCGCGCCGTACCGCCTCCCGAAGGCGCCACCCATATCTGTCGGCTGCCGGAATACTCAGCCGAGAAGGCAATCCATTTACCGTCGGGCGAAATCTTGGGAAACAGTTCCGTACCCGGATGCGAAGTGATCCTTTTCGCCGCGCCGCCGTTAGCGTCTACCGTCCATATATCGCCCGCGTAGACGAACGCGATAAGGGAACCGTTAATATCGGGATAACGCATCATTCTGGCGTCATCCATAGCCGGAACCTGCAGAAAAAACAGGCCGGCGAAGAACAGTGTGAATAATTTTTGCATAGATTATTATCTTTTTGCGTCAAATTTACTGTTTTTTTTCGAGATTCGCCGCGCTGAATAACATTCCAACGCTGGGACAAGGTACGCGAAACCAATAATAATTCATAATTGACGAAGCCCTCTTCGTCATTTCTTCACTTCACATTATCACATCATCACATAGCCACATTAATTTTTTCGCTCGTCGGGGCGGGAGCTTCATTAAATGAAAAATGAAAAAAGAGTTTTTGAGAAATGAAGAAAGAGAAAACCAGCTCGGGGAGCGCCGGAGCGGCAAAGTTGTCTGAACTGTGATTCTTTTGATTTACATGATTTACATAACCAATGCGTCAAAAACAACCAGCTCGGGGAGCGCCCGAGCGGCAAGGGGCGGGAGCACCCGCCCCGACGAGCGAAAAAGAATTTTCAACTCTCCACTTTCCACTTCGCAGGGGCAACGCCCCTGCCGCGGCGCTTCGCGCCGTGACACACCCCCAACCCCCTCTCAAGAGGGGAGCTTGCGCTATCGCGCTCTGGGAACGGATTTCGCTCCATTATCACATCATCACATTGCCTCATTAACTTTTTCGCTTGTCGGAGCGCGATAACGCATTGCCACGTCAACACATCATCATAGATTTTTGCAATCCGAAAACTTTGAGTAAATTTGCCGTCACTGTTGAGTAAATTTATCGAAATATGTACGAACGCTCTTATTTGAAGCAGATTAAATCGAGGATGGAAGAACCGAGAAAGTTCATACAGGTAATTCTCGGACCTCGTCAAGTGGGTAAGACAACCATGGTGAACCAGTTATTATCCCAGCTATCCATACCATATATAAGTGAGTCGGCGGATGCCATTGCAGCCACCAATTCCGCATGGCTGATGCAGGCCTGGGAAACAGCCAGATTGAAGAAGAAAGCTTCCGGCGCTTCGGAATACCTTCTTGTGATTGACGAAATACAAAAGATCGATAACTGGAGTGAAGTTGTCAAACAGCAATGGGATAAGGACACCCGTGAGAAAGTTACTGTCAAGGTTATCTTGTTAGGCTCTTCCCGCCTCCTTATTCAGAAAGGATTGACAGAATCGTTAGCCGGTCGTTTTGAAACATTTTATCTTGGTCACTGGTCGTTCGATGAAATGGAAGCCGCTTTTGGATGGTCTATCGAGCAGTACATCTATTTTGGAGGATATCCGGGTTCGGCAACGTTGATTAATGACGAAGAGCGCTGGAAAAACTATATAAAAGACTCGTTGATAGAAACCGGCATCTCCAAAGACATTCTGATGTTGACACGGGTCGATAAGCCGGCTTTGCTAAAGCGGTTATTTGAGTTAGGATGTCTATATTCGGGTCAGATACATTCTTATACGAAAATCATAGGACAGCTTCAGGATGCAGGTAATACAACTACTTTGGCAAACTACCTCAAATTGTTATCCGACTGTGGCCTGTTGGGAGGATTAGAAAAGTATGCCGGCAGCGTAATCCGCCAACGGTCATCCAGTCCGAAATTTCAGGTATACAATAACGCATTGCTGACGTCACAAGACCACGAAACTTATTCGACAGTCATCGTGAATCCCAAGCTATGGGGCAGACTGGTCGAATCGTCAGTGGGAGCCCATTTATTAAATCATTCGGTATCCGAAAGGTATAATATCCATTACTGGCGGGAAGGCAACAATGAAGTAGATTTCATACTTGAAAAAGGCAAAAAGATAATCGGCCTGGAAGTAAAAAGCGGTGTTAGTTCGGACAATGCAGGAATGGGGATATTCAACGGGAAGTTTCATCCTGACAAAATGCTGTTAGTTGGTACAGGCGGGATTCCGTATGAGGATTTTTTGAAAATTAATCCGAAAGAATTATTCTGACAACCGGAAAATAAAGCTCCGGCGCTCCCCGAGCTAATTGTTTCCGCTTCTTCACTGAAAAACGCGGACATCGAAAAAAAATAAGAAATTTACCGCTCCGAAAGCCCTTTTTTACAAAAAACCTCCTTACATTTGCAAACGCTTCACGCCAATTGAGAAGCGCATCATCATAATCACATTATCACATTGTCACATTTTCATATCCACCATATTTCGGGAAGCATCCACGGACAGTTTGGAGGTTCCCATGAACTTTTTGGGAGCCCCCAAATACCTTTCGGGA
>JAIRSV010000087.1 GCA_031255275.1 Proteiniphilum sp. | reverse complement strand
ATGCAGAAAATTCCCGGAGGTAAACGGTTCAAACCATGCGATGTGTTCGTTCAGAAGGTAAAGCCCTCCCGGAAAATTTGTTAGAATCTCATCATTTAAAACTTTAAACTCGGAAACAGTTCTGCTTGCTTCACTGTTTTCTGTATTTACACACGATGTGATTAGCAGACAGAGCGTAAATAGGCAAATATACTTTCTCATTTTACAATTGAGTGTCTAATGCTATAAAGCAACATTATTATAATTCATAAACTCAGTCATTTATACCGAATTATCTTCTTCGAAAAAGATGACTTAAACGTTTGATTTTAAACATAAATATTACAAATCAGCTATATTTTGTGAAAACCCAATGCGCAGCGATAAGAAGTATGAAAAAAAGTGTGCGGGAGAATGTGCGCGGAAAATCAAAAAAAACAGGAACAGGTAGTCCCATTCCTGCTTTTATTTAAAAGAAAGTATCTATTAGTATTCGTCCGATACGGATAGTTTGGCCCTTCCTTTCGAGCGACGGGCGGCAAGCACCTTTCTTCCATTCTTGGAAGCCATCCTGGAACGGAATCCGTGTTTGTTCTTTCTCTTTCTGTTAGAGGGTTGGAATGTTCTTTTCATACCGAATATATATAATGTAAATGTCTATTTTTAAATTCCGGTGTGGCTTTAAGAATTGCGTCTTACAGATATGCGCCTTCCGCCGACTTTATTTTCCGGCTTGCAAAAATAGATAAAATATTTGAAAGAAGCAATTTGGCGTGATATAAAAATGTTTTTTCTCTTTTTCAGTTCTTAGAGAGAGTCATGAAGAAAATTAAAGGAAAAGTTTTGCACTTTGAGAAAATCATTCTATATTTGCACCCGCAATTGAAACAGCAAGATCTTTTATAGAAGGGTTCGCGCCCGAAAGGGCCCATTCGTCTATCGGTTAGGACGCAAGATTTTCATTCTTGAAAGAGGGGTTCGATTCCCCTATGGGCTACATACATTATTTAGAAAAAATTAAAACATACACGTCAGCAGAAATGGCAAATCATAAATCATCTGTAAAGAGAATCAGGCAAATCAAAGTTCGTCGTCTGGCAAACAGATACGTATCGCGCACTGCCAGAAATAAGGTGCGCGAGTTACGTGCTCTTACTTCCGGAGAGGAAGCTCGGAAGATGTATCCCGAAGTTTGTTCCACGCTCGACAAGTTGGCAAAGAAGAATGTGATACATCGGAACAAAGCCGGTAATCTGAAATCTAAGCTGGCTTCTCATGTGAACAGTTTGAGTTAAGATGATAAAGCATCTGGTATTCTTTAAGCTGGCCGAAGAGGCCGAAGGAAATGTTAAAGCAAAAAACATTCTCCTCGTTAAAGAAAAACTGGAAGCCTTGAAACAAGTAATCCCCGTAATCAGAAAGATAGAAGTCTTATCGAATCATCCCTGCGCCTCTTCCGACAATTATGATATTGTACTCGACAGCGAGTTTGATTCGCTGGAAGATTTGGAAGTTTATTCCCTGCACCCCGAACATCAGAAAGTTGGGGAGTTTATTGCAAAAGTAAGGATCGGCAGGGCAGCCATTGATTACGAATTCTGAAGCCGCATTTTTCATAACTTATATTCTACGGGAGCGGACTAACAGTCCGCTTTTGTTGTTTAGTTCACCTTCCTGAAAACATTTGCTTTTATACCCGTATTCTGCCAGGGAAAACGGTTTGTCATCCGCCTTGTACCGCTTGTCGAAAACGTTCTAAAAAAACAAAAAGGGATTGGGATAATGGTCATTTTTTCGTACTTTTGTTCAGTGTTGAAAGAATGGACAAATCTCTCACAAAAGTCTAATTCACAGAAGTTTCAATAATACTAAAAGAAATGTCAGAAGACGAGAAAAAAAATGCAAGCGGGAATTATTCCGCTCAAAATATTCAAGTGCTCGAAGGGCTTGAGGCGGTACGTAAACGCCCTGCAATGTATATCGGGGACATCAGCGAAAAAGGATTGCACCACTTGGTGTATGAGGTCGTGGATAACTCCATTGACGAAGCGTTAGCCGGATGCTGTACGGAAATCAGCGTGATCATCAACGAAGATAACTCCATTACGGTAAAAGACAACGGACGAGGCATCCCGGTAGATTATCACGAAAAGGAAAAGAAATCGGCGCTTGAGGTAGTGCTCACCGTATTGCACGCGGGAGGGAAGTTCGATAAAGGTACGTACAAAGTATCGGGCGGACTTCACGGAGTAGGCCTTTCGTGTGTGAATGCGCTCTCTGTCTATCTGAAAGCCGAGATCCACAAGGAGGGGAATATTTATGTGCAGGAGTATTCGAAAGGCAAGCCCTATGCCGATGTGAAAGTTGCAGGAGAGACTGGGGAAACAGGGACGATTATCACTTTCAAGCCGGACGACACTATTTTCACCGTACTGGAGTACCGGTACGATATACTGTCGACTCGCCTTCGCGAATTGGCCTATCTGAATGCCGGCGTTACGCTTACATTGACCGACAAACGAACCCGCAACGAGGAAGGAGCTTTCAGGATAGAAAGTTACTATTCCAAAACGGGACTGGAAGAGTTTGTCCGCTATATAGACAAAAACAAGGATTCGCTCATTCAGGAGCCTATCCATATCGTTACGGAGAAAAACGGTATCCCCATCGAGATTGCGCTTACTTATAACGATACGTATAATGAGAATATTTTTTCCTATGTAAACAATATCAACACCATTGAGGGTGGAACGCATCTCACGGGTTTCAGGCGCGGCCTTTCCCGCACGCTGAAGAAGTATGCCGAGGATTCCAAAATGCTCGATAAGGTGAAGGTGGAGATCAGCGGCGACGATTTCCGCGAGGGGGTTACGGCCGTACTTTCCGTGAAAGTGGCCGAACCGCAGTTTGAGGGACAGACCAAAACAAAACTGGGAAACAACGAGGTGATGGGCGCCGTGGATCAGTCTATAGGAGAGGCGCTGAAATATTATCTGGAAGAGCATCCCAAAGAGGCCAAGGTGATCGTGGAAAAGGTGATTCTGGCGGCTACCGCCCGTCAGGCTGCCCGCAAGGCGCGTGAGATGGTACAGCGCAAGTCACCCCTGTCGGGCGCGGGACTGCCGGGCAAACTGGCCGACTGTTCCAGCAAAGATCCGGTACAGAGCGAGATTTTCCTGGTGGAAGGGGATTCTGCCGGCGGTACAGCCAAACAGGGACGTAACCGTATATTCCAGGCCATTCTTCCTTTGCGCGGTAAAATCCTCAATGTGGAAAAAGCTATGCCGTACAAGGTGCTGGAAAGTGATGAAATCAAGAACATTTATACGGCTTTGGGTGTGTCCATAGGGACGGAGGAAGATTCCAAAGAACTTAATATTGAGAAACTGAGGTATCACAAGATTATTCTGATGACGGACGCCGATGTGGACGGCAGTCACATCGATACCCTCATTCTTACTTTTTTCTTCCGCTACATGCGTCTGCTGATAGAGAACGGGTATGTCTATATTGCCACTCCGCCCCTTTATCTCTGCAGAAAGGGGAAAATAGAGGAGTATTGCTATAACGACCGGCAACGGCTGGCTTTTATCGACAAATATGCCGGCGGTAACGAGAACGCCATTCATACGCAGCGTTACAAAGGTCTTGGGGAGATGAACGCCGAACAGCTCTGGGAAACGACGATGAATCCGGGGAACCGTACGCTGAAACAGGTGACGATCGAAAATGCCGCTGATGCGGATATTATCTTCTCCATGCTGATGGGGGAAGAGGTGGCGCCACGCCGGGAGTTCATAGAAGAGAATGCCACGTATGCCAATATTGATGCTTAGATGAAGTGATAACCGGATGAAAAGACCTCCGTCACTGCGATTCAACGATAGAGCCGTCATCCTCTCCCCGGCGGGGAGAATTGACGGGTGTGTCGTGCAGGACACGGCTGCTGTGCTGAAGAGTTGGGGGCTTTGTCCGGAAATCAGTGAAAACGCCCTGCGTGATGCAGGGTGCTTCAGCGGTTCGGTGGAACAGCGGCTTTCCGATCTGCAAAAAGCATTCGACGATCCGGAGGTGAGACTTGTTTTCTGTTCCCGCGGCGGTTATGGAACGGTACATCTGCTGGGGAAACTTAACTTTTCGGGGATCAGGAGAAATCCGAAATGGGTTGTCGGTTATAGTGATATAACCATCCTTCATGCTGCGCTGCAATCCTGCGGCATTGCTTCCCTCCACGGGCCGATGGCTCAGCACTTTTCGGATGAAGGGACGGAAGATGTAGCGGTACGTTATACTAAAAATATTTTGGAGGGACAGTCTGTCAGATACTCTATTCCCGCAGAGGACTGTTCTCTTTTGAACCGGAAGGGAAATGCCGGGGGAAGGCTGTTCGGCGGAAATTTGTCGGTATTTTGCAGCCTGCTGGGATCCGGATATGCGGGAATCCCCCGCGGAGGGATATTATTCATAGAGGATGTCGGCGAATCTCCTTACCGGGTAGACCGGATGATACATCAGCTGAAACTTGCCGGAGTATTCGGAAGGATCGGCGGTTTGATTGTCGGCCGGTTCACCGGGTATGAGGAAGACGGCCTGATGTACGCTCCGTTGCGGGAATCCATAAGGGAGGCGGTCGACGAATATGACTTCCCGGTCTGTTTCGATTTCCCGGCGGGACATGTGAAACTGAACTTTCCGATGATCATGGGCGCTGCGGCCGTTTTGAAGGTAGAAGAAGGCTTTATTTTATTCAGACAATAAAAAATTATCACAAGATGACGATTACTCCGGAATTATTATTACTGACAGGATCTGTCCTGTTTTTTATAAGTATGTTGGTAGGGAAGGCAGGTCACCGCTTCGGTGTCCCCATATTGTTGCTTTTCCTTGTGGTGGGAATGGTTTTCGGATCCGACGGGTTCGGTTTGACTTTCGAGAATGTGCAGACTGCACAGACCATAGGTACGATCTGTTTGACTATTATCCTTTTCTCCGGCGGACTGGATACGAAGTTCGCGGAGATCAGACCGGTCATCTGGCCGGGTGTGCTGCTTGCTACCGTTGGCGTGTCTATCACGGCCATCATTACCGGCCTGTTTACCTACTGGCTGTCGGGGCTTATGTTCCCTTCTCTGGGCATCAGTCTGCTGACGGCCATGCTGCTTGCTTCCACCTTTTCGTCTACCGATTCGGCTTCGGTGTTCGGGATACTGCGTTCCAGGGGGCTGTCGCTCAAGAATAATCTGAGGCCGCTGCTGGAACTGGAGAGTGGAAGTAATGACCCGATGGCGTATATGCTTACCATCGTGTTTATGGGTATTATCCAGTCGGGAAATGACCCCAGTATCGGTACGGTGGCGCTGACTATTGTGGTTCAGCTTCTCGTTGGTACGGCAAGCGGTTACTTCGGGGGAAAGGGGGCGGTGAGCGTTATTAACCGTATCCGGATGGACAATACTTCTTTTTATCCTATTCTGCTGCTGATCTTGGGGATATTTATCTTTGCGGCTACCTATTTCCTGAAGGGGAACGGTTATCTTGCAGTCTATATCGCCGGACTGGTGATTGGTGATTCCAAGTTTTCGCACAAGCGTACGTCTATGAAGTTTATGGACGGGTTTGCGTGGATGAGTCAGATTTTGCTGTTCATCACTCTGGGGTTGCTTGCGAATCCGGCGGAGTTGCTCGAAGTGCTTGTGCCGGCTTTAATTGTCTCCGGCTTTCTGATCTTTGTCGGACGTCCGCTGACGGTGTTTCTCACATTGATTCCGTTCCGTAAAATCGGGTTCAGGGATAATCTTTATATCTCGTGGGTGGGGCTGAGGGGGGCGGTTCCCATTATCTTTGCCATTCTGCCGCTGGCGGCCGGGATTCCGGATGCGCGGTGGATTTTTAATATGGTTTTCGTGATTACTATTGTTTCGCTGCTTGTGCAGGGGACGTCTCTGCCGGCGGTGGCAAGGTGGCTGAATCTGGCTGAAAAGCCGCAGAAGTATAAGGCTTTTGAGGATTTCGATGTGGAGTTTGCCGAGGAGATCAAATCGGCCATGACGGAGATACTGATTACGGAGGAGACTTTGCTGTATGGGAGGAATTTGATTGAGATGCCGCTCCCGGACAAGACGCTGGTTGTGATGGTGAAGCGGGGGGAACAGTATTTTGTGCCGACCGGACAGACGGAACTGTATGCGGGGGATAAGTTGCTGGTGATCTCGGATAATGAGGATGCGCTGAGGGAGACGTATCAGAATATAGGTATTTCTAATTTTTCTTATCGGAAGAATCAGTAGCCGGAGGGTGGCCGGGCCTGGTGTGCGGATGTTGAGTGTGCGGCATATACGGATTTTTATGAGGCGGACGGGCAGTTTTTTCCTGTTGATTTTGCCGGTGACCGGTGTTTTGTTAGCCATAGCGTGCGGTTCCTGCCGGTCGGGCAGAAATGTGTCTGCAGTGGAGCCGTACGTACAGGTTTCGCCCGATTTCAATGCTGACAGTGCTTACGCGTTTGTGGTGAAACAGGTGGGTTTTGGCCCCAGGGTGCCCGGTTCGGCGGCGCATGTTGCCTGCGGAGACTTTTTAGCGGATATGCTGACGGGATTCGGTGCCGGGGTGACTGAGCAGAGGGCGGAGGTTACGCATTATGACGGAAGGATTCTGCCGATACGCAATATTATAGGAAGTTATTTTCCCGAAAGAGAAAAAAGGTTATTGCTTTTCGCCCATTGGGACACGCGCCCTTTTGCCGATGAGGAGTCTGACGCGGACAGGCGGCAAAAACCCATCGCGGGAGCCGATGACGGTGCGAGCGGGGTGGGTGTGTTGCTGGAGATTGCCCGTAACCTGCAGCGGCGTCCTCCGGAGGATGTGGGGGTCGACATTATTTTCTTCGACCTGGAGGACTGGGGACAGCCCTCTTTTGAGACTGACCGGGTACGGGGGGAATGGTGGTGTCTCGGGTCGCGGTACTGGTCGGAGCAGCCGCATGTGAAGAATTATCGCGCGGAGCAGGGTATTCTGCTCGATATGGCCGGCGCTGCAAATGCGACCTTTCTGAAGGAGGGATATTCGCTGCAGTATGCGCCGGATGTGGTGAAGAGGGTGTGGGGCATTGCTGCGGGACTGGGATATGCCCGTTATTTCCGGCCTGAAAGCGGAGGGTATATTATCGACGATCATTTGCCGGTAAACCTGCATCACCGGGCGCCCTGCATCAACATTATCAATCTGAAGACCGATACACGTACGGGGTTTGCTCCGCACTGGCATACGCTTGGAGATGATATGCGCAATATTGACGGGAAGTGTCTGAAGGCGGTCGGACAGACGGTGCTGGAGGTGATTTATACAGAAAAAAAGTGATATGATACAGACAATTGACGAGGTACAGCAGGAAATTATTGACGAGTTTGGCATGTATGATGACTGGATGGATAAGTATGCGGTCATTATCGAGCAGGGGAATGCCTTGCCGCCGATTGATGAGAAGTATAAAGTACCCGAAAATATTATTGAGGGATGTCAGAGCCGGGTGTGGCTTCAGGCCGGTTATCGTGACGGGAGGCTGTGGTTTCAGGCGGAAAGCGATGCGATCATCGTGAAGGGGTTGCTTGCGCTGGTTTTGCGGGTATTCGGCGGCCGCACTCCCGATGAAATTCTCAATACCGATTTGCGTTTTATGAAGGAGATCGGGCTGACCGGACATCTCTCACCCACGCGCGCCAACGGATTGCTTGCGGTAATCAAGCGGATCCGCTTTTATGCCATTGCTTATAAAGTCAAAGAGGAGAGGGATTGAAACTTTTTCAATCTCCGTCGGAGCTGTGCCGGCTGACTCTCCGGAAGTAGTGCAGCGGGTCTCCCCGTTCGCCGTAACCTATCGTGTCGCCCACGCAGGCTATCCGCACCGGGAGGCAGTTGTTGCACCGAAGGGCGTCTTCGTCGAGGCAGGGCTTTCCTTCGTAGAGGAGGTAGTCTTTCCGGCGGGAGACTGGGGTCAGGTTCGGCATGATCACGTTAGCGCCGAACATCAGTCCCTTTTCCCGGCCGAATCTGTCCAGCGCCTGCATGGCTGTGGTGGAGGCGATGTTAACGTCTTTCAGCAATATTCTCAATATGGCTATGGTTTTGAGCGTGACGTTCAGCCGCTCTTCCCGCGGGATGAGGCAGGCGGCGTCTTTCCGGTGGAAGGGGGTTTCCGAATGTTCGACGAAAGGGCCTATCCCCATCATGTCTATCTCCATGTCGCGCAGAAAGAGAATGTCGCCCGCAATATCGCCCCAGGTCTGGAAGGGTACGCCGACCATACTCCCCGAACCGGTCTGAAATCCGGTATCCTTTAGAGACTTCAGGCACTCCAGGCGGGTTTGGAAGCGATGTTTTCCGTCGTCCGGGTGCCATTTCCCGTACAGTTCCGGCGAGGAGGTTTCCACGCGAAGGAGATAGCGGTGTGCGCCGCTTTCGAAGAAGCGACGGTAAGTCTCTCTGCTCTGCTCTCCGCAGGAGAGGGTAATTCCCAGGTCGTATTTCGACTTGATCTTCCTTACGATTCTGCAAACAAAGTCGATATATTCTTCGCGCTGGTTTTCGCCGGACTGGAGTACCAGTGAGCCGTAACGGTTTTCGTGGGCGAAGGCGGCTGCGCGGAGGATTTCTTCTTCATCGAGACGAAAGCGGTTCACTTCCCTGTTATCTCTTCTCAATCCGCAATAGAAGCAGTTTTTCCGGCATACGTTTGAGAACTCTACAAGCCCGCGGAAATAGACTACCCGTCCCACCTGTTCTTTTCTGACTTCCATTGCCAGGGATTGCAGAGCTTGCATCTCTTCCTTTGAATCCATTTGCAGGATAGGGATAATGTCTTCCTTTTTCAGGGAGGGTGAGGTGAGAGTGGTTGTTATATCGCGTCGTATTGCTTCGAGACATGTCATTTGTCAGCGTCTTTTTTATCTTGTTTGAGGAAGCAAAGGTACGATTTTTCGGGACGTCTGTTTTTTTAAGAAGTGGAGAAGCTTCATTAATGGACAGTTGAAAATGGTTGGGAAGTGGAGATAACCAGCTCGGGGAACGCCCTTTCTCAATGGAAAATTGAAAGTTGAGAGTTGAAAATGTCAAGAAGTTGTCAAGCGGGGGAAACCAGCTCGGGGAGCGCCCGAGCTGGTAATGTGGCTATGTGATGATGGGGTGCCGTCATTTCGACCGCAGCGTCAGCGGAGTGGAGAAATCCGCTCCCCGAGCTGGTTTTCTCCGCTTCTCCACTTCCCAAACATTTTCAACTCTCCACTCTCCACTGTCCATTAATGAAACGTCATTCTGAATACCGTCCGGGGGCCTTTGGTGAAATGGGTCAGCGTACCGCCGTGAAGTCGCATGATATAACGCGACACGCTTAACCCGATGCCGCTTCCGGAACGCTTCGTCGTGAAGAAGGGTACGAAGATGTTCGGAAGTACCTCTTTCGCAACCGGAACGCCGTTATTGCTGATGTCGAGGTGAAGTTTACCGTATTTTTCGCTCAGTTCGATTCCGATCTCTCCCCTTTCGTCGGGAACGGCTTCGATGGCATTCTTGAGGAGGTTGAGCAGTACTTGCTTGATTTGTGTTGCGTCCAGCGACTTCACGACCGGTTGCGCGGGGAGGTGAAGGGTGACGGCAATGCCTCTTTCTTCGAAGGTGACGGCTTCGAGGGCGACGGCCTCTTCGATGAGGGTTTGCAGCGATACGGGCTGGGGCTGGGGCTGAGGAATGCCGGTGAAACGGCGATAGGAACTGACGAAGGTGATCAGTCCCTTCGTCGTGGCGTTGATAGTTTGCAGCGCTTCAACGGTATTTTGCATCAGCGGCGAGCTTTCGCCGCCGGGTTCCGCGCCGCGACGGAGGGCCGTCAGCAGGGTGTCGGTGAGTGAGGTGACGGGGGCGATAGAGTTCATGATTTCGTGCGTCATTACGCGGATCAGGCGTATCCATGAGTCCATTTCCCGGTGATCGAGTTCGCTTCCGATGTTGTTGAGGGTGATGATTTTGTGTTTTCGACCCTTCAGGAGGATGGGAGTTGCTCTCAGGCTTAACTGTATTTCTTCGCGTTCGTTGGCGATTCTGATGATAGTCGTGCCGGAAGTTTCGGGGTTACGGAACAGGTCGGGGAGCGACGGGTCGATATGGGCCAGCTGGCTGAGGTGCGTGAGTATCGGGAGACCCAGCAGACGGGTGACGCTGCGGTTGATTTGTATGACCAGGTTGTCTTCGTTGAGGATGATGATGCCGGTGGAGACGCTTTCCATGATGTGACTCAGGAATTTTTCGTTTTCCATCACCTCCTTTCGGGCATTGGAGAGGATTTCTTTGATTCGGTTCATCATCCGGTTCAGTTCTCTTTCCCGGCGGGAGAGTTTGGTTTCGGCAAAGTTGAAGGTGTAGTCGCCATTGTCGAGGGCGTTGAGCAGGAAGATGATGTTTTTGTTGAACTGGTGGTAACTCTGTCGCAGCCGGCGCAGGAGGTGGAAGAGGACGACGCCGGTGAGGGCCGCGTATGCGTGCATGCCCTGCAGGGCGAGGATCGTAGCTGCTGCGGTAGCGACCATCAGCAGTAGGGTGTAGAGGTGAAGTCTGTATTCGATGGATTTGAACATGGGCAGGGGCGCGTGTGAGTGTGAGTGAAGGCTTTCAGAGTCCGTATTTTTTGATTTTGCTGTAGAGCGTGGGTCGAGAGATGCCCAGTTCTCGGGCGATGGCCGAGAGGTTGCTGCCGTGGCTGTGTATGGCACGTTTGATAAGCATCAGTTCCATCTCCTCCAGCGTAAGGTTTTCCGGGTTCCGCCCCGGGTCACGGCCGGGAGGGGGGAGGAAGAGGCCGGCGGGAGAGATTTCGCGGCTGTCGGCCAGGATGACCGCTTTTTCCATCGTATGTTCCAGTTCCCTCACGTTGCCCGGCCAGGCATATTCCCTCATGGCGGCGAGGGCTTCGCGGCTGAGGGAGGTATCCGGTTTGCCGTATTTTGCGGCGAAGCGGCGGAGGAAGAAGGTGGCAAGCCCCGGGATGTCCTCCTTCCGGCGGCGGAGGGGGGGCACCTCGATCCGGATCGTGTTGATACGGTAGAGGAGGTCTTCGCGGAAGAGACCCTTTTCGGCGTCGGCAAAGAGGTTTCGGTTCGAGGCGCAGATCAGACGAATGTCTACGGCGAGCGGAGTGTTGCTGCCTACGCGGATGATTTGGCGTGACTGCAGGGCGTTGAGGAGTTTGGCCTGAAGGGGATAACTGAGGTTTCCGATTTCGTCGAGAAAGAGCGTCCCCCTGTCCGCCGCCTCCATCTTTCCGGCGCGATCACTTCGGGCGTCGGTGAAGGAACCTTTCACGTGACCGAAGAGTTCGCTCTCGAAGAGCGTTTCGGCAACGGCACCCATATCCACGGTCACGAGCGGTTCGGCGTGTCGCGGAGAGAGGTGGTGGATTCTGCGGGCGATGACCTCTTTACCCGTCCCGTTTTCGCCGGTGATAAGTATGCTGGCGTCGGTTTTCGCCACCCTGTCGGCCAGCAGCAGGAGTTCTCGCATGGCCGGTGAGTTGCCGGGATAGATGTCGCTGTCGGGATTCAGCTGCGTGTTGAGGGCATGTTGTTTCTCCTTCAGGCGGGTCACCTCCTTTCGCGAGAGGCTCAGTTCCAGCGCCGATTGCAGCGTAGCGAGCAGTCTGGCGTTGTCCCAGGGCTTCACCACGAAGTCAGAGGCGCCCTCCTTGAGGGCAGTCACCGCCAGGTCGATGTCAGCATAAGCGGTGAAGAGTATGGCGGGGAGGTCGGGATTTGTTTTTTTCACCTCCGTGAGCCAGTATAGACCTTCGTTTCCGGAATTGATACCCGCAGAATAGTTCATGTCAAGGAGTATGACGTCGGGATTTTTCTCTCTCAGCGCGGCCGGCAGGGCGTTGGGCGAGGAGAGGAGAGTGACCTCTTCAAAATGGTCGCTCAGCAGGATTCTGAGAGCGCTGAGAACGTTCCGGTTGTCGTCTACGACGATAATGCGTCCTTTTTTCATTTTATACCGGTTTTTTAGGGTTTATGGTCGGGAGTCGAGGGTCAGGG
>JAIRSV010000069.1 GCA_031255275.1 Proteiniphilum sp. | reverse complement strand
CATACGGGAAAGCGAACGCTTATCTGGATTGTCGGCTTCCTTACATTTTTCATGTCGTCGGCGCTCGACAATCTCACCACCACGATCGTGATGGTTTCCCTGCTGAGGAAACTGATCGGGAACCATAACGACCGGTTACTTTTCACGGGCATTGTGATCATCGCGGCCAACGCGGGGGGCGCATGGACGGCTATCGGCGACGTGACAACAACAATGCTCTGGATTGGCGGACAGATTTCGGCGCTCAACATCATGCTGAAACTATTTCTGCCGAGCATTGCCTGCCTGGTCGTTCCGCTGACCGTCATCTCGTTTTCGATGAGCGGAAACGTCGACAAAGCGCCGGAAGCAGACACTTCCACCTCGAAAACGCTGACAAAGACCCAGCAAAAAATAATGCTGTCGCTGGGACTGCTGGCGCTCATTTCGGTACCCATATTCAAGACGTACACTCACCTGCCCCCTTTCATGGGCATGTTGCTCGGAGTGAGTTTTCTCTGGATTCTCACCGGCCTGATGAAACATGTCAACAAAATCGACGAAGAACACAACCCGTTTTCCATCGTACAGGCGCTGCACCGGATCGATTTGGCCAGCATCCTCTTCTTCCTCGGCATTTTGACCGCCGTCGACGGACTGCAGGTCTCGGGTCTGTTGGGACACGCCTCTCAATGGCTCAACGAACACATCGCCGGTCAGGGCATTGTGGTAGGGCTGATCGGACTGCTTTCGTCGGTCGTAGACAATGTTCCGCTGGTGGCTGCGGCTCAGGGTATGTACAGTCTGTCGATGTATCCGACGGATCATTTCATCTGGGAACTGCTGGCTTATGCGGCTGGCACCGGCGGAAGCATTCTTATTATCGGTTCGGCGGCGGGCGTTGCCGCGATGGGGATGGAAAAAATCAACTTCTTCTGGTATCTCAAAAAGATCAGCTGGCTGGCACTGATTGGCTACTTCTCCGGCATCCTGATATACACTCTTCAATACGTCCTGATGGGAGGATGAAAACAGGTGCCGCAGACACAAAAGAAACACACCGGCACGAGGCCTTTCCCCCCACGGAGAGGCCTTTTTTCAGCCATTCCGGCGACCGAATGTGTACCTCCGAGGGATTCCGGATAACGGGCGCAGTCTGCACAGTTGCCCCTTCCGGAGAACTTTTTTATCTTTGCGCCTCGAAACGGTGATGAATATGAAGAATATGACGAAAAAGAAAAAACATCTCCCCCTCCTGGAAAAAGTACTTGTGACGGACGTGGCGGCCGAAGGAATGGCTATTGCCAAAGTAGAGGGCATGGTCCTCTTCATACCGTTTGCCGTCCCGGGCGACGTTGTCGACGTTCAGCTGACGCGAAAAAAGAGCAGCTATGCCGAAGGCCGGGCTGTACGCTTCGACAAATACTCCGAAAACAGAACGGTTCCGCTATGCAGACATTTCGGCGTCTGCGGCGGCTGCAAGTGGCAGATGCTCCCCTACGCAGAACAGCTGAAGCTGAAGCAGCGACAGGTGACGGACTGTCTGGAACGGATCGGGAAGATGGACGTTTCCGGAATCTGCAGCCCCATTCTGGGCGCACCTCGCACGGCTTTTTACCGGAACAAGCTTGAATTTACCTTCTCCGACAAAAAGTGGCTCACCGAAGAGCAGATTGCCGGCGACGAAACGTTCGACAACATGAATGCGCTGGGATTTCACATTCCCGGCATGTTCGACAAGGTGCTCGATATTGACAAATGCTGGCTTCAGGATGACCTTTCTAACCGGATCAGAAATGCTGTCCGCGAATTTTGCCTGAAAAACGACTCTCCTTTCTTCAACCTCCGCTCTCAGGCGGGACTGATGCGGACTCTTATCATCCGCAACACATCCGTCGGCGAGTGGATGGTGACTGTCGTCTTTTATGAAGACGACCGGCTGAAAAGGGATCTGCTGCTGGATTTTATCGTTGCGGAATTTCCGCAAATCACCTCCCTGCTCTACATCATCAACCGGAAGGCCAACGATACAATCACCGATCAGGATGTAATTGTCCGGCACGGTCGCGACTGTATTTACGAAGTGATGGAGGGGTTGAAATTCAAGATCGGACCCAAATCGTTTTTCCAGACTAACAGCGAACAGGCCTGTAATCTGTACAGGGTGGTGCGCGACTTTGCCTGCCTGTCCGGCAGCGAAACGGTCTATGACCTTTATACCGGAACCGGAAGTATCGCCTGCTTCATAGCGCGGAAAGCGAAAAAAGTCATCGGAATAGAGTACGTTCCCGAAGCCATTCTCGACGCCCGGGAAAACTCTTGCCTGAACGGAATCGACAATACGCTCTTTTTTGCCGGTGATATGAAAGATGTGCTCACGGCCGGTTTTATTGCCGAACACGGCCACCCCGACGTGATTATCACCGATCCGCCTCGCGCCGGTATGCACGGCGCCGTGATTGAGGCTATACTCACGGCCGCTCCGCAGCGGATAGTCTACGCCAGCTGCAATCCCGCAACACAA
Source organism: Proteiniphilum sp. (assembly GCA_031255275.1). Classification (GTDB taxonomy): domain Bacteria; phylum Bacteroidota; class Bacteroidia; order Bacteroidales; family Dysgonomonadaceae; genus Proteiniphilum. Next base: position 16,991 of record JAIRSV010000069.1, on the reverse strand, counting down.
GCGCGAGACCTCCACCTGCTCAGCGCCGCTTACAGCGTCACCCGCGTGCAGCCGGTGGATATGTTTCCGCACACACATCACGTGGAGAATGTGGCATTGCTGGAGAGAGGATGAAGCTTCATTAATGGAAAGTTGACAGTTGACAGTTGAAAATGGTTTGAGAAGTTAAGAAGGGAAGAAGTGGAGATAACCAGCTCGGGGAGCGCCCGAGCTGGTTTTCTCCACTTCTTCCCTTCTACCCTTCTTCACTTCTCAACTTCTCATTTCAATTCGCGCTGCGGCTGACGGGCCGCAAATACTCAGACTCAGCGGGCTTCCTCTACTCTGTAGCCCTGCTTCCGCAAACCTTCTATCAGTCCGTCGGTACCCGTCAGGTGGAGGCACCCTACGGCGATGAAGGAGGACCTCTCTCCCATAATGACGGGCAGTCTCTCCAGCCACATCCGATTACGGTCACCGTTATGCGCACTTTTTTCCTCCTCCGTCGCGGGACAGGGATCATCCGGCGTCCCGTTCTCATACAGCTCGCGCAGCGCCCTGATGTCCTGCGCATAATAAGCCGTCTGCAAATCATCCATCTCCTTCCTCAGCAGATCCGGATGCTTCACCATGCACATCAGCATTTCCGCCTGACGCTCCGGCGACTGCAAATTCATCAATACGCTTATCTGCTCCTCAGCCGTCTCCAGGCCGATCACCGGACGCGAACGCTTCAGCGCTTCTTCCTGAAAATAAAGATCAAGTCCCTGCTCCGCCGCCGATGCGGACGAAGGATAATATTGCCGGTAGAGCGCTACGGAAATCAGATTGGAGAGCATCGCCGGCTTAAACTGCCCCAGCTGATCGAGGCCGACACCCCCCGTCACACTCCTGAGCATACTGTCCAGCAGCAGCCTGTCGTCGGGCGAAAGCAGCGTTTCATAACTCATCCCCTGCGACATGACGGCTTCACGCATAATCAACATCTGCATCTTCGGCATATCTCCGCCCATATCAAGCTCTCCCACCGTCTGTTCGGTCTCCTCAAAAGCTTCCCCGACTCCGGGAATGCTGTCAAGAAACGAAATCGGAACAAGGTGGTGTGTACCGAAAAGATAGGAAGGCTTCGAAAGCCCGTTCCCCGATATTTTCCAAAGCAGGGAGTTCCCCTCCCGCACGGACGCTCCGGAGGTACAGGAGAGCAGAAAAAAAATCGCCGCGGCGGCGACAAAAGCTTTTTTGTAATTCATACGATTTTTAATTAGTTTATTCGCAAAGTTTCACAGCGCTTTGCGGCGTAAAAGTAGCTAAAAATACCGAAAGTACGGGTAAGTGGTTTTCCCGTAAAAGCGTCCCCGCTCCTCCCCGCTCCTCCCCCGGCCCGTCCCGCAGATCCGGCCGCAGGGAGGGGGGCGAAAGGTTCACATCACCCGCGGATCAAAGATCGCGGAAGGCCGCTCCGACGCCCCATTCGCCCGTTTGTTATCCGCAATGTCTGATGGAATTTAAATTAATTATTATCTTTGCAGCCGGTTTTATTCATACTTGCAAGGGTGCTTCCGGAAATATTCAGCAGGAAGCTCATTCTTAAAAAAATTTTCAGATGAATCTCTTAAGGGAAAAAATGATGAAATACGATGCGCCGCAGCGAGCTAAAGCTGCGGGTATCTACCCCTACTTCCGGGCTATCGAGAGCGACCAGGATACCGAGGTCGTCATCGACGGGAAAAAAGTCCTGATGTTCGGCTCAAACGCTTACCTGGGGCTGACCAATCATCCCAAAGTAAAAGAAGCGGCCATCGCCGCCACCCGCAAGTATGGCACCGGCATGGCCGGCTCCCGCTTCCTGAACGGGACGCTTGACATACACCTGGAACTGGAACGGAAGCTTGCCAACTTCATGCGCAAAGACGAAGCGATCGTCTTCTCCACCGGCTTCACCGTGAACGAGGGCGTTCTGGGTTGCATGACGGGACGGGACGACTTTATCATCTGGGACGAAAGAGACCATGCCTCCATCATAGAGGGCCTTCGTACCTCCTATTCGACGAAATACAAATTCCGCCACAACGATATGGAACACCTGGAAAAGCAGTTGAAGCGCTGCAATCAGGGGAAGGTGAAGCTGATCGTTGTAGACGGCGTTTTCAGCATGGAGGGCGACCTGTCGAACCTGCCTGAAATCGTGAGGCTGGCCGGGAAATACAATGCAAGTATCATGGTAGACGAGGCCCACAGTCTGGGCGTCGTCGGCCGGAGGTACAGCGGTCGTGGCGTATGCGATCATTTCGGTCTGCTCGACGACGTGGATCTGGTAATGGGAACCTTCAGCAAATCACTTGCATCAATTGGCGGTTTTGTCGCCGGCGACTATCCCGTCATCAACTACCTGCGCCACAACGCTCGCACAAACATCTTCAGCGCAAGCATCACCCCCGCCGCCACCGCGGCCGCGTCGGCCGCACTGGACATACTGAAGGCGGAACCTGAACGGGTGAAAAACCTCTGGGAACTGACTCATTATGCCATCAACCTGTTCAGGGAACGGGGCTTTGAAATGGGGCCGACGGCTACTCCCATCATCCCGCTCTACGTGCGCGATAACGATAAGACTTTCCTCGTCACCAAACTGCTGTTTGAAGATGGTGTCTTTGTCAACCCGGTAGTATCCCCGGCCGTCTCGCCCGGCGACACGCTTATCCGCTATGCGCTGATGGCTACGCACACGAAAGAGCAGATTGACTATTCCGTCGAACGAATTGTCGGAATATTCAGGAAGTTACACCTCCTGCCGTAAAATTAACAGTTACAAGCGAATCTATTCGCGAAAAAACCTCTACTTTTGCATGCAATAAAAAAAGTAAAGGTAAAACTTATGTCATTTATTGCAGATAAAATCATCATGGAAGGCTTAACTTTTGACGACCTTCTGTTAGTTCCCGCCTACTCACAGGTACTCCCCCGCGATACGGATCTCACCACCCGATTCTCCCGCAACATTTCGCTCAACATACCCATCGTCTCGGCCGCCATGGATACGGTGACCGAAACGACGATGGCTATCGCCATCGCCCGCGAGGGCGGGATCGGCGTAATCCACAAGAATATGAGTATTGAGGAGCAGGCCAAACAGGTGCGCGCGGTGAAGCGTGCGGAAAACGGCATGATCCTGAACCCGATCAGTATTACTCCTGACCGGAAGGTGGCGGATGCACTGGCCCTGATGTCGGAATTCAAGATCGGAGGAGTCCCGGTGGTAGACAGCAACAACAGACTGGTGGGTATCGTCACGAACCGGGATCTCCGTTTCGAGAAGTCAATGGACAAGCAGATCGGAGTGGTGATGACGAAGGATGAACTTGTCACTACCCGCCAGACGGCTAATCTGGAGGATGCTGCCGAAATCCTTCAGCAGTACAAGATTGAGAAACTGCCCGTGGTCGATTCCGACAACAGGCTGATCGGGCTGATCACCTATAAGGATATTACGAAGGCGAAAGACAAGCCGTTTGCCTGCAAGGACGGACAGGGACGTCTGCGCGTGGCGGCCGGGATCGGCGTGACGCACGACTCCGTGGAGAGGGCGACGGCCCTGATCGAAGCGGGTGTGGACGCTATCGTGATTGACACTGCGCATGGCCATTCCAGGGGGGTGGCGGATATGCTGAGGCTGGTGAAGAAGCGTTTTTCAGGAATTGACGTGGTGGTAGGCAATATCGCTACGGGTGACGCTGCCCGGTTTCTGGCCGATGCCGGCGCCGATGCCGTGAAGGTGGGTATCGGCCCGGGGTCTATCTGCACGACTCGTGTGATTGCCGGCGTGGGTGTACCTCAACTGTCGGCCATCTATGAGGTGGCGCGGGCGCTGAAGGGTACCGGAGTCCCTCTGATTGCGGACGGGGGATTGCGTTATTCGGGGGATATTGTGAAGGCGCTGGCTGCGGGAGGCTCTTCGGTGATGATGGGTTCATTGCTGGCCGGTACGGAAGAGTCGCCGGGTGAGACGATTATCTTCAACGGGCGCAAATTCAAGTCCTACCGCGGGATGGGATCGCTTTCCGCGATGCAGCAGGGTTCGAAAGACCGTTATTTTCAGGACGTGGAGGATGATGTGAAAAAGCTTGTTCCCGAGGGAATCGAAGCGCGTGTACCTTTCAAGGGTACATTGCAGGAGGTGGTCTATCAGATGGTGGGTGGTCTTCGTTCCGGCATGGGTTACTGCGGGGCGGAGAATATCGAAGGGCTGCACGAAGCTAAATTCGTCCGAATTTCTGCTGCCGGATATGCTGAGAGTCATCCGCACGGAGTGATGATCACGCGTGAGGCGCCTAACTACAGCAAGGGTACGGAGTAGCTTTTCAATGTGATGAGGAGAAGTGGTGAAGTGAAGAAAACCAGCTCGGGGAACGCCCTTTCTCAATGGAAAGTTAACAGTTGACAGTTGACAGTTGAAAAAGTAGAGAAAACCAGCTCGGGGAGCGCCCGAGCTGGTTGTTTCTGCTTCTAAACATTATCACATCATCACATTGAATTTTTCGTTCGTCGGGGCGGGTGCTCCCGCCCCTTGCCACTCGGGCGCTCCCCGAGCTGGTTGTTTCGCCATTTCTTAAAAAAACGGTGCGAAGAGAAAGTTCGACGGCGATGCGGTGAAATTCTGGAGAGGTTATTATCTTTGTAACATCAAGTAACAAATACGACATTTATGAGCAAAAACCGAATAACGACTCTTTTTGACATTCGCTATCCTGTCATCCAGGGCGGCATGGCGTGGTGCAGTGGCTGGCGGCTGGCGGCCGCAGTGAGCGACGCCGGTGGACTGGGTCTCATCGGGGCGGGATCCATGCACCCGGACACGTTGCGCGAACATATCCGGAAGTGCGGTGAGGCTACCCGAAAACCCTTCGGAGTGAATATCCCGCTGATGTATCCCCGGATTGAGGAGATCATGACGGTCATACGGGAAGAGAAGGTACCCATCGTCTTCACCTCCGCAGGCAATCCCCAAACCTGGACGGAGACCCTCAAAGCCTGGGGAGTAAAGGTCATACACGTCGTATCAAGCTCCCGGTTCGCCCGCAAGGCCGCCGGCGCCAGCGTCGACGCCATCGTGGCCGAAGGCTTCGAAGCCGGTGGACATAACGGACGGGAAGAAACAGCTACCTTCACACTGATTCCGCAGGTACGGGAAGCCGTCGATCTCCCGCTGATCGCCGCCGGAGGCATCGCCTCCGGTCAGGCTATGGCCGCCGCCTTCGCCCTGGGAGCCGAAGGGGTACAGGTCGGCACACGATTCGCCCTGACCGGCGAAAGTTCTGCCGCCGCCGCCTTCAAACAGCGATGTACCTCTCTGGAAGAGGGTGACACCATACTCACCCTCAAAAAACTAAGCCCCACGCGAATGATCAAAAACGAATTCTGCCAACAGGTGCAGGATATGGAAGACCGGGGAGCCTCTCCCGATGCACTGCGTCAACTCCTCGGCAGGGGACGCTCCCGAAAAGGCATCTTCGAAGGCGATCTCTCGGAAGGCGAACTGGAAATCGGACAGATCGCCTCGCAGATCAAAGAGATCATCCCCGCCCGACAGGCCCTCGAAGAGATGATCAGACAGTATACCCACACCATCCGCCGCCTCTCGCAGACCTCCCTCTGACGGCTGTCACCCGCACGCGCAACATGCTCAAGAACCCTTACCCCCCGGAAGAACGTATCTCCTTCTTCAGCCTCAGCAGCGGAAGCTGCGGAAACAGCTGCTACCTGGGAAGCCCCCGCAGCGGCATCCTGATCGACGCCGGCATCGGCCCGCGCGTCATCAAAAAACGCCTTGCCCACTACGGTATCGAACTCCCCGCAATCATGGCCCTGCTCATCACACACGACCATTCCGACCACATCAAATCCGCCGCCTACCTGGGCGGGAAACTGCACATCCCCGTATACGCCACCCGCGAGGTACACCGGGCTATCACAAAACAGTCGCACATCCGCCACAACCTCAGCAGCGCCGCAAGATACATCGAGAAGGGAACACCCTTTCAGGTCGAAGCATTCAGCATCACCGCCTTCGACGTGCCGCACGACAGCATCGACAACTCCGGCTACTTCATCCGCTTCGGCACCCACACCTTCACCCTGGCCACCGACGTAGGCGCCATTACCGGCGAAGTAGCCCGATACATCCGCAAAGCCAACCACCTGGTCATCGAAAGCAACTATGACGAAGCCTTGCTCAACAGCAGCCGCTATCCCCATTTCCTGAAACAGCGCATCACCTCCGGAACGGGACATCTGAGCAACCGGCAAACCGCCGAATTTCTGGCCGACAACTATTCACCCACCCTCCGCAACATCTGGCTCTGCCACCTCAGCGGCGACAACAACGACCCCCAACTGGCCTATCGCACCGTTGAAAGCCGGCTGGCAGAAAAAGGCATCAAAGCCGGACGCGATGTAGCCCTGCACGTGTTGCAGCGAAACATTCTCTCCCAAAAAACAGAATTCTGATCAACCGCCAAAAAGCCCCCGGACAGCGAAATCATCAACCCTCATCCCCTGACTCCCAACCCCATGCAACCCGCCCCCGTTTTACTCTTCACCTACAATCGCCCCGCCCACACGCGGCAGACGCTGAACGCACTGCTTCGCAACACACTTGTCAGCGAAAGTGAACTCTACATATTCTCCGACGGATACAAAAACGAGACAGACCGGAAGGCTGTGGAAGAAGTACGGAAAATCATACACAACACCGGCGGATTCAAAAAAATTCACATCACCGAAAACAGCCGCAACCGCGGACTGGCAGAAAGCATCATCAGCGGCGTGACGCAAGTCGTCGACGACCGCGGAAAAGTCATCGTCATAGAAGACGACCTGGAGACCTCTCCCCACTTCCTCACCTTCATGAACCAGGCCCTCACGATGTTTGAGAACGAACCCCGAATCGGACACATACACGCATACTGCTATCCGCTGCCTGAATTGCCGGAAGCCTTCCTCATCAAATGGGCGGGAAGCTGGGGATGGGCCACCTGGAAGAGAGCATGGCAAACATTCAACCCCGACGGGAAGGCGCTGCTGGACGAAATAAAAAGACGCAAACTCACCCGTGCGTTCGACTTCAACGGGAAATACCCCTACACCCGGATGTTGCAGCGACAGGTCAGCGGAGAAAACAACTCATGGGCCATCCGCTGGAACGCCTCACTGTTTCTCGGCGACAAACTCTCGGTCAACGCCGGACGTTCGCTGGTAACGAACCTCGGCTTCGACGGCAGCGGCACACACTGCGGCAGCCGGAATATTTTCGCAACACCCCTGCACGGGCAGAAGCTGTCCATCCGCATACCGGCGATAGAAGAGAGCGCTGTCGCACGAAGATCGTTTGAAAAGTATTACGGAAAAGTCAACTCATTTTGGCTAAAGGTGAAGCGAAGAATACAACGGCACCTGCAGAGCAGATAATCCCGCAACAGAAAATTCCGTCCACATTCCGTCCACATTCCGTCGCAACGCGACGCAATCACAATCACAATCACAATCACACAAATCAGTTAAAACATACCGATAAAACATACCGGTCACACTCCGGAAAATGGCGCGGGAGGCGAAGCCGGACAGCATGTAAAACAGAAAAAAAACCTTCCCAAAAATTCTTTCTTACAAAAAACTTGCGTACATTTGTCAATCCTTTAATTATAATTAAAATAAAAAACCTCCTCTCAATACATACTCAGCGGCATCGCAATGGCAACATGGGATCAACAAATCTCTTTTATAGAAACCGGTTTCACCATATTCCGTCACACGCGGATTCATCTTTTCATCACATCTGCTCATCCTGCCCGTGCGCGGGAGGAAACCGGCCTTCCTTTCAGCATGGAACAAAAAAGGAGTTTTTCGTATCATGAAAGCGGGCGACAAACGGAATATTATTTTGAAGACGTGAATGAAGGAATAATCAAACTATATTTTTATGAAAATACTAATACTGACTCAGCCACTGCGTAATAATTACGGCGGCATATTGCAGGCGTATGCCCTGCAAACGGTTTTGAAGAAAATGGGACATGAAGCGGTGACCGATTCAAAGCCTTACGGTTCAACCATTATCAGACGTATTGTCGGAACAGTTAAACGGACTGTTTTCAGGTATATATTAAGAAAAGAGATCAATACACACTCCGTTTTCTATCCGCTCCTTTTATCAGCAGGAGTCATGAGTACAATAAGCCGGCATACTGTGCGCTTCGCGAAGGAGAATATGACGACAGTTGATTTTTTCAAAGGCAGGAGTAAACCCAATCGCGCCGAGGCGGAAATTTACGATGCCATAATTACAGGAAGCGATCAGGTATGGCGTAAACGATATTCGAATGTGCCGGTTTATTTGCTTGACTTCACAAAAGGGATGAATATAAAACGGATTGCATACGCCGCATCGTTTGGGACGGACGATTTGTCGGAATACACCCCCCGGTTAATCAAACATACCGCCGAACTGGCACAGCAGTTTGATGCCATTTCCGTCAGAGAAGATACCGGCGTTTTTCTGTGTAAAAAACACTGGGGAGTGGAAGCCGTTCATTTGCTTGATCCGACCCTGTTGCCGGCTAAAGACGATTATATCCGGCTGGTAAGGCAGGACAGTAAAAATATTACCCCGTCCCGGGGCAATCTGTTCGTTTACATACTGGACAGCTCAGCGGAAAAACAGCGGATAACGGATAAAGTTTCCACCGCATTACATCTGTCGGCCTTTGAGATATTGCCGGAAGATATACATACATTGCGAAATCGGAAAGGATTGGAAAAATATACATTTCCTCCGGTAACACAGTGGCTGCAAAGTTTCATGGATGCCGAATTTGTAATAACCGATTCGTTTCACGGCACCGTATTTTCCATCATATTCAACAAGCCGTTCATTACGACAGGCAATCAGTCGAGGGGAATGGCACGTATCTCGTCCCTGCTGAAAATGTTCAATCTGGAAGATCGTCTGATTTCCGCATCCGACGGTATTACGGATGAAATTCTGTTCAATAAAACAGATTGGCAGAACATAAACAGTATAATATCCGACAAGCGAAAAGAGTCCGTACGTTTTCTTTCGGACAGTTTAAACGGTTAAAAAAAGGAGGCGGGATCAACATGATCCCGCCTCTCAAAACCTCCAAAAAATCAAAGAGAGTTTATAATTTGCGAGCACCGTCGCTAATCACCACGTCATACACCTTCGGTTCGTGGCCATACTTAGCTTTAAACTGCGCTTTGGCGTCACAGATAAACGAATCATACAACTCATCCTTCACCAGGTTGATGGTACAGCCGCCGAAGCCGCCACCCATCACCCGCGAACCGGTCACACCATGTTCACAGGCCACATCGTTCAGAAAATCGAGTTCTTCGCAACTCACCTCATAAAGCTTGCTCATGCCGTGGTGCGTTTCATACATCTTCCGTCCGACAGTGTCGTAATCACCTTTTTCCAACGCATCACACACATCAAGCACCCGCTGCGTTTCCTCAATCACATACTTGGCGCGCATGTAATCCTCTTCCGGTATTTCAGCCTTTACCTCGTCGAGCATCTTCATGGAAGCATCGCGAAGAAACTCCACTTCGGGATGACGCCCGGCAATAGTTTTCGCCGCATGTTCGCACGATTCGCGCCTCCTGTTATATGCCGATGAAGCCAGTTCATGCTTCACCGCCGTATCGAGCAGTACCAGCCTGTATCCTTCGGGATCAAACGGAAAATAGGCATATTCCATCGACTTGGTATCGAGACGGATCAAATTGCCTTTCTTTCCGAAAACGGAAGCAAACTGATCCATGATACCGCATTTCACACCCACATAATTATGTTCGGTAGACTGACCGATGCGCGCCAGTTCGAATTTATCGATCCCCAGCCCCAACAAATCATTCAACGCGAAAGCATACGTACTTTCCAGCGCTGCCGATGACGACATGCCCGCGCCAAGGGGCACATCGCCCGAGAAAACAGTATCGAAACCCTTCACGGTTCCGCCTCTTTTGATAATCTCGCGGCAGACGCCGAACAGATACTTAGCCCATCCCTCCTTCGGAAGATCTTCCTCGTTGAAACCAAATTCGGAACTCTCGTCCAGGTCTATCGCATAAGCCCTCACACTGCCGGTACCGTTGAACCGGATAGCCGCAGTCATTCCCTTGTCGATAGCTCCCGGGAACACGAAACTGCCGTTATAATCCGTATGTTCGCCTATCAGGTTGATACGTCCCGGAGAGGCATACACCTCCGGCGCCTCCTTACCGAATTTCTCGGAAAATAGCTTGATAACTTTTTCTTTTGTCATATTTTTATTGCCTCGTGTGTTGAAAAATCAATCGTTAACCGGAATATTTTTATTTACATTCTTTGATCCGAGCAGAGCATAGAATAACAAATAAGCCAATCCTGCAACAATAAGCCAGTAACTGGTGAGATACCCCTTTCCTCCCGTCAAATCAACAATACCATTTTGTATTAACGGCAATATACCGCCACCGCAAACAAGTACCATAAAATATCCGGATGCCTTTTCCGTATATTTACCGAGTCCCTCAACGGCAAGATTGAAAATACCACCCCACATAATCGATGTACACAGTCCGCAAAGAACCAGCAAAGCAGCGCTGACAGGTATATTCGCCAAACCGAAAAGCCCTTCTGCGTTATTCTTGAATACAGGCAGGTTCACAAAACTGTCAGCGGGTACAAATATTGCTCCCAACACCAACAGCGCACCCAAAGCAGAGGCTACCGTCAACATTGATTTAGCGGAAACCTTACTGCCGACACTGGCGCCAAAAAGCCGTCCGAACAACATCATAAGCCAATAGGTTGCCGCCACGGAGCCGGCGATAGCTTCCGCTCCGCCACTTGCACCTAAGTTCAATACATTCAAATCAGCGTTTTGTAACCACTTCTGCAATACGTTAGGAATTCCCACTTCAACCCCTACATATACGAAAATACCGATCGCACCCAATATAAAGTGCCGGAAGGAGAGGGCGCTATAGGGAGATTTCTCTGCAACCACCTTAACCTCTTTCTTTTTTTCCGGAATATTGGCAAGAGAGATAACGATAAAAGCAAAAACAAAAACGGCCAATGCCGCAAACATGAGCGGAAATACGTTTTTAATTTCGGCATTTTTGATACCCTGCGGAATAAGAATACCTGTCAGAATAATAACTGTCGTACCGCAGAGAGAATTGAATGAACCGCCGAGCTGGATTAACCGGTTACCCTTGTTACCTCCACCGCCTAATGTATTCAACATGGGGTTCACAACGGTATTCAGCAAAGTCATTGACAAACCGGCGACAAAAGCGCCTAATAAATAAACGCCGAAAGCGGTAATGTCCTCAATCGTCCCTGAGATAGTCTGTATGCCTACTCCTACAAAGCCCACGATAATTGCCAGCAACGCCGTTTTTTTATAACCGTGTTTCTGCAGCATATTCCCTGCCGGGATACCCATTACTGCGTAGGCGATAAAATTACAGAGCACGCCTAAAGTCCCCATCCAGTTATCTACACTAAATTGATACTTTAGAATGTCACCCATGGGCGACGCTAAATTCGTAACAAACGAGATCATTCCGAAGAGGAAGATCATTGTGATAATCGGTACTATCCGATTCGTTTTTTGATCAGTTGTAATGTTCATACTTTTTGATTTAATTATTGATTGTTAATTTATAAAATTATATAGCTCAAAACAAGATTATATCAAGATTCTCCCGTCAGAAACCGGCAGGTTGTTCTCGACTCGAAAGTTTCGCCCGGCCGCAGGATCACCGACGGATACGTCGGCTTGTTGATGCTGTCGGGGTAATGCTGGGTCTCGAAACAGACAGCCGACCTGGCGGGATAATGCATCCCCCGCTTACCGGCGAAATTGCCGGTCATCCAGTTGCCGGTATATACCTGCATGCCCGGTTCGGCAGTATATATCTCCATTTTAATGCCCGTCTTCGGGGAGAAGCAGTAACCCGCATAAGCATATTCGTCGGCCGTATCCTTATTCAAAAGATAGTTATGGTCATATCCTTTGCCGAAATGCAACTGTTCGAAATCATCATCAATCCGCTCTCCGATGGCGTGAGGTTCGGTAAAATCGAACGGAGTTCCCTTCACCGGTTCCGCGTCGCCGTAAGGTATGGCCGTGTCATCGGTTGGCAGATAACTGTCAGCGTTAAGCATAAGCAGATGATCTGCGACGGACGGGTCGCCCTGTCCGGAGAGATTAAAATAGGAGTGATTGGTGAGATTCAGAATGGTAGCCTTATCCGTAACGGCTTTATACCGGATATCCAAAGCGTTGTCATCCGTCAGAGTATAAGTCAGGGTGACGAGCAGGTTGCCCGGAAATCCCTCTTCGCCGTCTGCCGAGAGGTAAGATAACTCGATGCTTTGGCCGGTCAGATTCCTCACCTCCCAGACCACGGCGTTAAATCCTTTGATTCCTCCGTGGAGCGAGTTAGGGCCGTTGTTGACTGCCAGCCGGTATTCTTTTCCTTCGAGGGTAAAACGCCCGTTGGCGATCCGGTTGGCCGTTCTGCCGCATACGGCGCCAAAATAGGCTTCTTCCGAGGCCAGATACTCATCGATTGTATTGTGCCCTAATACGACGTCAACCAAAGTGCCGTCCCTGTCGGGCATCATCAGCGAAACTATTTTGGCGCCGTAATTGGTGACTGCCAGTTCGCATCCGTTTTTATTCGTCAGAATGTATAATCCGGTTTGCCTGCCCTCTATCGTTTTTTGAAAAGCTCCGACAAGCAAACCGGATTTGCTGTACAATTTGTCCATGTAATTTCTTGGATTTTAAACTAAGATATTGATGAAGATTGATTCTTTCTTAAAATCTGTGCAAAAGTAGTACGGATTTCCGATGTGACCTGAGTTTTTTTTGTGTTATATAACATAAAAACCTTTAATCACTGCATCGGTTCTTCATCCTTATCTTTCATTTTTTTTGTTACTATAACTTTATCTATTTTGTTTCCATCCACATCCACTATCTCGAAATGAAGATTGTCATAATCAAACCGGTCTCCCACCGCCGGGATCTTGTTGATACATTCAAATACGAAACCGGCTACCGTGGAATAATCGATCCTGTCGAAATTTACGATGAAATCTTCGTCCATCTGCGACAGGATCTCTATGGGCGCTTCCCCGCTCACTAAAGCCGAATGGTCGTCGCGCATGAAGATGAGCGGGTCCGGGAATTCGTCATCGGTTTCTTCCGGGATAGCACCTACCAGATTCTCGAATATGTCGTGGATAGTGATTATGCCGTCGAGGCTTCCGTATTCATCTACTACTACGGCGACAAACTTGTGGTTGTTCTTGAAGTTTTCGAGCACTTTCTGCGCCGGCAGATTGTTGGGGACGATGATCGGTTCCATGATCAGCTCTTCTATCGAGAACAGATCTCTCTTATTATTGAGCCGCAACAGGAAATCCCGCATGGAGACGGTGCCTGCAAAATCGTCTATCTCTTTCCTGCAGGCGAGGATCTTGCTGTGTTTCGTCTGCAGCAGATCCTCTATGATCTCTTCCCGGCTTTTGCTTATGTCTACCCATTCCACGTCCGTGCGGTGTGTCATGAGGTGGATTGCCCGCTTATCGGAGAAATAAAAAACCTGTTCGTGGATAATATTCTCTTCCGCGTCGATCACGCCCTCATGGGAGGCCGTTTTCAACATGGCGCGCAGTTCCATTTCCGAAACTACTTCCTCTTTTGGTTTCAGGCCTATCAGCCGGTTGACAAAGCCGGTTGATACCGACAGCAGTTTCACGAACGGATAGAAAATAATACTTATCGCATGGATGGTGGGCGCTACCGCTATTGCCATTTTCCCGGAGTTGTTCAGCGCGATGGTTTTGGGTACCAGTTCCCCTATCACAATGGAAACGTAGGTGATCAGAAACACTGCGATGATCATGGAAATGACTTCGGCAAAGGGGGCTATCGCCGGAAACTGTTGCAGGAAGGGGGCTAAATGGACGGCAAAAGCCTGTCCTCCGTAGGCTCCGTTGATGATGCCGATCAGTGTGATTCCCACCTGCACGGAGGATAGAAAATTATCGGGATCGGAACGCAGCTTCAGCGCCCGTTCGGCTCCTTCCTTACCGTTTTTCCGTTCGGCTTCCAGCCTGTCTTTCTTTGTTGAGACAATGGCTATCTCGGACAGGGCAAAAAAACCGTTGAAAAGGATCAGTATAAGAATGATAATGAGATCTATCCACATGGCAGGCTTCGGTGAGACGGAATTATGCGGATCTTACTGCCACAGGGGGGAGGGATAAATTCCTTTTTCTGCAAGGCTTTTCAGTCTGGCGACCACTCCGGGGCGGTCTTCGGCGTAGGTAACGCCAAACCATCCTGAGGGTGTGTCGAGGACTTTTACGGAGGCTTCTCCCGCAACGATGAGGTGATTGACCAGGAGCGGTATGAAAAACTCCGCCTTGATATTCTCCGCGTTCTCTTTCAGGAACTGGACGAAATAATCGTCGGAATACTTGAAATAGTCGGGCGTGAACCCCCACATGTTCATGGAGACGGGGGTGTTGTCGTCGATGGCGACCCATCGGTCGTTTTCGTCCCTGTAACTTACTTTTCCGTCCACGCGCATCACCTGTGTCCGTTCCACCACGCCGGTGAGGTTGCGGTCTTCATCGGTCTCGCATACGCCGCGGGCTACGGTTCCGCTTTCGGAGAGGGTGTTCCCTATACGGTAGCCGACCATGCAATACCGGTTTTCACTCCTTTCCAATGCGGAAAGATAATCAGCCAGCGCCTTGTAGCTCTCGCGTCCGTAGAAATCGTCAGCATTGATTACCGCAAACGGCTCATTGATTACCTCTTTTCCCATCATCACGGCATGGTTGGTGCCCCACGGCTTCACACGGCCGGGAGGAGGCGTAAAACCCTCCGGCAACATATCCAATTCTTGGAATACCAGTTCCACCGGTATTTTTTTCTCATACTTACTGACGATTTTTTCCCTGAAATCATCTTCAAACGACTTACGGATCACGAAAACCAGCTTTCCGAAGCCGGCATTCACCGCGTCGTAAATAGAATAATCCATAATGGTCTCGCCGCTCGGGCCTAATCCGTCCAATTGTTTCAGTCCTCCATAACGGCTTCCCATTCCCGCTGCCAATACAAATAAAGTAGGTTTCATTTAAAACGATTTGATGATTTATTGATTTACACTTTTTCTCTCTAATAAAATCGGCGTATGCTCCGATATGCAAATGTAAAGTTTTTATCTTAAAACTCAGCCACTGTTCCACGGATAAAATCAAATTCCCGTGAAGTTAATGCAAAATCACAGGTACTAATTATAAATTATTTTTTGGAGAAGTAGAGAAGCTTTATTAATGTGGCGAATTGAAAATGATTTTTTTTAAGAAGTGAAGAAATCCGTTTTCACAAATAATAATTCATAATTAAAAACTAATTTTTCTATGAAAAAAGTTGGTTTTTTACGAAACTTATTTACATTTGCAATCGTATTCAATTGTGGAATTTGTTTCGAATACGGATTAAAAAACAGGCCTCCCGCACAGAAAGGAGGCAATTTGGTGGGTTACTGGTTTTTTTTAATTTTTATTTCCCCCTACCTAATGGCAGCACAAGAACAATATATACCATTCTTTCCGAAGTTCAAACTTTTGTTTTATAAGTTCAAACCGATAGATCATACGTTCAAACTTTTGCCTCATAAGTTTAAACCGATGGATCATACGTTCAAACTTTTGTTTCATAAGTTCAAACCGATATGTCATAAGTTCAAACTTTTGTCTCATAAGTTTAAACCGATGGATCGTAAGTTCAAGCTTTTGTCTCATAAATTTAAACCGATAGATCATACGTTCAATCGTATGGCTCATAATTTCAATCCTGCGAGAATTTCACCTAATTATAAATTTTAAAAATTGATTAAAATGAGTAGACGTCAAAGTATTCCGGTTAAAGACGCCGATTTCAATATGGCGCAACGCATTATTGCCGAAACAGCAAGTATTAACCGTACCCAATGGGTTCTGGACAGCACATGGCTCGACGACGAGCTACTGCCCCATAAGACCAAGTGGGAAGAGGCGTGGGAAGTCTACGAAAATCCCGCCACACGCACCCCTTCCATCACGTTCGCCAAAACCGAACAGCGGAAGGCATACGAAAAGCTTTTACGACTGCTGGTGAAAAACCTGCAAAGCAACACACGTGTGACTCCCGACGAACTCCGCAGCATGGGTATAGTAGTTCCGTCTCCGGACCGCAAGCCCTCTCCCGTGGCCGACCAAGCCCCCGATGCCGATGTGGACACATCAGTTATCGGACGCCTCTCCATCCGCTTTTTCGAAAAGGGACGCCGTCACAAGAAAGGCAAACCCGACGGACAGCACGGCGCCGAAATCCGCTGGTCGCTCAGCGAGACGCCCCCCACGCGCTGGGAAGAGCTGATACATTCCGAAATCGACACCAACTCGCCCTTCACGCTACAGTTCGAAAACGACCAACGCGGAAAGACCGTATATTTCGCCCTCCGCTGGGAGAACACCCGCGGCAAAAAAGGACCCTGGAGCGAAATCCAGAACGCGATAATACCGTAAGGCAGTTTGAACTGGTAAAAGAACTCTGCGCTGGGCGCGAGCGACTGTTTCGATAAACCAACAGACAAACGATAAAGAAGATTACAAACAAAAACAACTCCTGCCCGGCGTAGCGTCCCGCCACGTCGAAGATAAAAGCAAGCCTCCCGGCTTGCATTGCACGGCGAAGTCAAAAAGGCTTCGCCGTTGTTCATTTTCCATTAAAAAAAACGGGGACTGCCCCATTTTGAGAGACAGTCCCCGGAAATATATCCGTAATCCGTACGGAGCTATCCGGCATCGCCGGCCGCTTCCGCTTCCGGTGCAGCAAACGACGCCGACGCCATTCGCTTATACGAACGAT
>JAIRSV010000062.1 GCA_031255275.1 Proteiniphilum sp. | reverse complement strand
GCCTTTTCTATCGTTGCTATTTCGGTGAGCTTGTATCCCCTGTCGCCGACTTTTCCGGGATAGTTTTCCAGATTCCATATATCCAGCGTGCCGGTTTGTTCCGAAAAAAGCTGAACAGGCTCTATGCGGCTGTTGTTGACCCAGTCTCCCGCATGGGCGTTTTTTTCGAACATCGGCGTTAACGAATGAAACAGATTTACGGGGAGGATATTCTCCTGCGCCAGCCGTTCCTTATTCAAATCAAAAACATATTCCATATAGTCGCTTTTGTACCAACTGAATTTGGAGTCGATCGTCACTTCCTTTATCCTGCGATGCTGCAGCAAAGAGTCTTTCATTGCCGCCGCCAGAGCATGGAGATCGTCATAGCCGTAGCCCAGAAGTTTTATGCGGCTGGAACCGGCCTGCTCCTTGATTTCATTGTTAAAACCGTCTCCCAGCCCGTAGATGCTCCAACTGCCACCTCCCAACTCAAGGGCTTTGCTAATGAGCCTGGACCTGAGCATATGGGGAAACGAACTTCGCTGATGCTTCTTCACGAAGAGTATGCGTATGCTTGCCCTCTGTCCGTTTTCGACCCGTGTTTCAAACTGCCTCACTTCGGGATACTGTTTTATGTAATCCTCCATTTTCATGATCAGCACGTTCATCTGTTCGCGGGTAGAGCCGTTGGGCAAGGTGGCCGCCACGTTGAGCGATGTCTCGCTGCGTTCTCCGGAGGAATAGGAGCCGTTGCGCACCTTTTGCGCGAAAAGGCGCATCGTCCCGCCAAGCACAACGTCCGACACGGGTTTTATCTTTTCCTTATAGAATTGGGAGCCGAACGTTTTATTATACAGATTCCGCCAGAAATCCTGCTCTCCGGTTTCGATCACCGTGAAATAGCCTCTTTCCGTTTTTTTCTCCATTTTTTCGGGCAGAAGAAAGACGGGCACTCCAAAGGCCAATATGAGCGCGGCGACAAACCATTTTCTTTTACGGTGCATGAAAAATATTATCTTTTCATACACACGGTTGAATATCACCAGCCGTCTTTTGCCCCTGATGCCCAGGAGGAAATGGGGCAATTTGCGGCGTCGGCGCTTTTTGTTTTTCTTCTTTTCGATGTTAAGTTTTTCTATCAGGGCAGGCACCAGAAGGATGGCGATAAACAGCGATACCGTAAGGTTGATAATAATAACCCATGCGAAATCCAGCAGGTTGAGCCTTACGCCTTCGTCCATAAAAAAGATAATGATCAGCGACCCGATTGTCGTAACGGTGGCTGCCAGAACGGCCGGGAAAGCTTTTTTGTTTCCCCGCCGGATAATCTGGTCCGACATTATGATGGCATTGTCGATGATCAGCGTCAGCGAGATGGTCAGTCCGGCTAGGGAAAACATCTGCAACTCCACCTTCAGCAGATAGTAGAAAATGGCCGCTATCAGGATGTTTGCCGTCAGGGAAAACAAGATGAGGAACGAGTATTTCAGATTGCGGTAGATGAGCAGCACAAAGCACAGAAGAATAAGCACGGTAAGCCCCGAACGGAAATAGATTTTGTCCATCTCCGCCTTTATATACTCACCCGCGTCGTAGGAGAGGTGAAGTTCGTAATCGGGAGGCATGGTCTGTTCGATTTCTTTCATCAGCCGCTGCACCTGAAGGCTCATGTTCAGCTGGTTGGCGGCGTCTTCGGCCGTCACCGACAGGTAAATGGAATTTAACCCGTTTATCCTGAAATAGCTGGAAGCTTCTTCCTCATCGAGGCTGGTCTCTACCAGTTGATTGAGGTATAGAATGGTGCCGTCGAAGTTTTTCACCTGAATCAGGGAGGAATCGAACGGCTGCCCCGTATTTTCGGAAACAAGGGCGATGCGTATCCATTGCTCCCGGCGCTCTTCGTCATGTATTCTTCCCGTTCCGAGAAATTCTTTGTGGAGGTACCTCCGGAGGGCCGATCGGATGTCATCGAGGGATACGTTGTACTTCTGCAGCCGGACGAAGTCGTACTTTAGCCTGTAAGTCATCCGGCCGGCGCCGCTCACATCAATGCGGTCAACGCCTTTCAGTTCCGAGAGTTTTGTTTTTATACTATTCTCCACATATTCCTGTATGATGATCGGGGAGACCGGCGCATTTATCGTGTAACGGATGAAGGGTTGAGTCGCTTCTTCCGTTGTCCCCGACATCTGGAGGGAAGGATAGCTGACCCCGGACGGAAGGGAGAGCCATACCTGACGGATGACGGTGGATATTTCGAACCGCGCCATGTCCGGATCCGCGTGCCCCGACAGCCGCACCGTGATGCTGCCGTATCCGTTGGACGAATGGGAACTTATATCCTGCACGCCGCTTATCCGCATAAGCATTGCTTCGAGCCGGGAGGTTACTTCCGTTTCGATTACCCGTGCCGACTGTCCCCACATGTTGAAGGAGATATTCACTACCGGATATTTTCTCGATGGGTTAAGCTTTACGGACAATTGCGGCACCAAAACAGCTCCCATCACAAGCAAACAGACAAAGACAACTATGACGGAGAAGGAGGAATAGCGTCCTTTTACCGTCTCTTTTTCGGGATATGTCAATTCATTCTTATCCTGCATACAATATACTATCTATTTTAACGCCCCAATGCAACTTCTTTTAATTTCCAACTTCAATTGAAACGGCCGTTTCCAATCCTCTCTATCCGGTCAAACTGCTCGGTCAATACCTCCTGTCCCAAAAAGTCGTAAAGCGTCAGCTTGCGCAGTTTATAGTAGCTCAACCAGTAGTCCCGGAGCGACAGGATGTAGTTCTGGTTCGCTCTGTTTTGCCTTTCCTGCGAAAGGATAAGGCTGTTGAGGTCTGTTTTGCCGATAATGAAGCGCTCTTTCGTCACGTTATAGGCCATGGTAGCTAATCCAAGCGCTTCCTCCGCGCTGCTTATAAGATTTTGCCGGACATTGAAATCGTTTACCGTCATAACGACGTCCTGCTCCAGATTAAGCATATTTTGCTGAACGGATATTTTTCTCACATTCAGGTTATTGCGTGCCATGTTCGCACGACCCTTGCGCACACCCCAATCGACGATCGGTATCGTCAGTCCGATGCTCACCACATCCTGTTGAAGGGGCTTTTTGTAGGCCCCCGCAAAGTTGTCGGCTATCTGGTTGAACCCGACGCTCACCGAAAAGCTGGCGTCGAAACTGGAACTCTTCTCCGTTCTGTCCACCTCCCTTTCGGCTTCCAGCATCTCCTGCTCGAATCCCATAAAATTGGGATTATTTATTTTCGCATACTGGAGGGCGAGTTCCGGCGAGATCTCTATGTTTTGCGGACGGGCGGGCAATTCGAGCACCACGTGCGTATCCTTGTCCATATTGAGAAAGGATACGAAGCCGAACATGGCTCTCGTCAGCGCTATTTCCGCATTTTGCAGGGTATTGTGCGCATTTACCGCGTTGAGTTTCAGCGTCAGCAGGTCGGACTGGGATATGGAGGCTATCTCGTACCGGTTTTCGCCCATGTAATAGAGTGTGTCGGACGAGGCTACGTTCTCCTGTGCCATGTTAAATTCCGTTTGTGCCATTGCCAGCGAGAAAAAGTAGGAAATGACCGATTCCGATATTTCCTGCATTGTGTAGAGGAACTGCTGCCGGGCTTTTTCGTACTTGAGGGGTTCTATCTTTTTCTCCCACTTGAAGCCGTTGAAGCCGAACAGCGACTGCGAATACCCGATGCGGAGCGGCACCGAACTGAATTGCGAATAGGTATTATCCCCGAAATTGCGCATATATCCCAGTTCGGAATCTATGAAAAACGTACCTCCCGTGAGGTCGAAATTCTGGCTTAACGAGAGATTTCCATACGTGTGCAGCGACTGTTGCCGCCTGTACACATCGATGTTGTTCTCCGAGTCGTACCTCTGCGTAAAATCACGCCGGTATTGAATGGGGGTTGTCCTCAAAGATAATGAGGGCAGTCGTCCCGCTTTGAAGGAACGGTATTCCCAATAATTGGCCATATACAGGTTTTTTGCCCGGAAGGCTTGCAGCGAGCTGTCGGAAGCTATTTCGATACTCCGGTTCAAGTCGAGCGTTACTGTCTGGGAGTAAACCAAGACAGAAAAAAAGAGAAGGGTGGAGGTAACTGTTATTTTTTTCATGGAAAATATTATTTTTTAAAATAATAGAAAAAGACAACAGGGTTATCATCTTCCGTCATTTCCGAAATTATTTCTTTGAAAATGGCATTTTCTCTACTCTCCTTTGAAAAGTTATTGATTAGAAACAAATCTTCTGCCAACAGGCTTCCCATCGCATAATCGTCGGTTACCGCCCGTAATAATGGAGAGCAATAGCTTATGTCATCAGATAATATTCCAGTATAAATCTTATCAGCGCTCTTATCATAGAGTATCTGATAATACTCCTCATTAATGTACATACTGAACGAGAAATATTTATTACTTTCCCAAAATGAATTTAGTCCATAAGCGTATTTAGATTCCCGGATGTCATCTGTTGTGTAATTTTCAAAATAGCTATCGGGTAGATTATATTTCCCGAAATCAAACTGATATTTTATGTACACGCTGTCCTCTTTTAAAGAATAGATGCTGTTTGAAAACGGCATAAAGAAACGAACCTCGTCCCCGTAACGGCAAAAAGCATCCGACGTGTTGTAAGTATTCATCGTGCCAAACCTTTTATCAGCTTTGAACGGTAACTTCCCTTTCAAAATATTCTTTTCCTCATCGAAAAGAAGCAAGTAATTATTTGTTTCTGAACCTTCGACGTGGTTGGGGTTGTTATTGGCATAGATATACAGATGATCCCCGCCGCAAGCGAAAGACGTTCCTCCCAATCTGACATTGTATTCCTTCATGAAATTCCCCGATAAATCACAGACTGAGATTTTATCCCTGGCGCTGAAAAGATACAATTTGCCGTTCCTTTCATCAATATCGAAACTGGTAAGCCGCGAATATTCCTGCGGACCTTGCCCTGTCCGGCAGATCTTCCACGCCAATTTCCCATCCATATTGAAACAAAAGAGTGTCTGGGTTTTATTATCCAGAATGTATATCTTCCCGTTCACACATTTTAATTGTGTTATATCTTTGATGAGGATATCATCCGTGGTTTCCAGACGGACATACCTCACGCTGTCAAATAGATCGGAATAGCGCACTCTATCCTTATCTGACCCGGGGATTATTTCAAATACGTTCTCGATCAAAATATTATCCTCATATTTACTATTAGTTTGACACCCGATAATTGTAAATAAGCAAAGAACGAATACAAATGCATTTCTCATATTTCTTTAAATCTATATATTGTTTTTAAATAGAAAACGAACCTTTATATTAAACGATAGGAATAATTTATATAAGAGGGTGAAAGTGATCTCACCCTCTTTTTGCTATCAACAATACATCCAGTCTGTCCAGGTTCCATTATCATTTTTAAGCTGATACTTACAACTACGAGTACACGATGATTGTGGACCACCTTCATAACAATTAATAATTACACTTCTTTTATATTCACGTCCATCCATATAAGATGTCGTTTCGGCCTTATCTTCACTCCACCCTTGGGGATTTGAATTATTTTCTTCTGCCAATGCTTCCACATTGGCTAAAGTCAGAGGAGAGGGAACATTTTCATCATTGTTGAAATTTAAATTAAATGCTGCTACAGCCGCTATGGCCAATATCGCAAATCCGTATAAAATTTTCTTTTTCACAAATCACATTTTAAATAAAGTATTTAATATTTTTTTACTGTGTCTATCATTTCAACAGTTGGAAATCACTTAGATTTCAGCTTTTAATTATTTATCTTTGCAGCACCTCCTTTCTTTTTAGGGGGAAGAACCCGGGTGGAACTTATTCTCACATATTTTGCGAAGTAGGATAATGCTCCGCCCTTTTCTTCCATTAAATCATATTTTTTCTTTTCATTTCTTTCTTCCTGTATATCCACCAGTACACCAACGGCACGACGAAGAGACTGACGGGAGTCCCCATAAGCATCCCGCCGATGGTGGCGATTGCCAGCGGCTTCTCGAGGTTCGACCCCAGGTCGTTGGTGAACAGGAGCGGTATCATACACACGATGGAAGTCATGCTCGTCATGAGGATGGCCTTCAGTCGCCGGCGGCCGGCTTCGTGTATCGCTTCCATAAGGGGCATGCCCTTCTTTCGCAGTTGGTTCATCACGTCTATCTTGAGGATGGAGTCGTTGATGATGATACCGCAAGTGACTACTATGCCGATGGCCGACATCAGGTTGAGCGTGTGCCCCGTGACAATCAGCAGCGCCAGCGCTGCTGATATGTCAATCGGTATCTCCAAGAGCACGACGAGCGGCTGTTTGAAGTTCTCGAACTGGGCGGCCAGAATGAAATACATCAGCATGATGGAGACCAAGAGGATCACGATCATCTCGTTGATCATCTTTCTGTTGGAAAAGAAACCGCCGGAGAAGTCCGTTTCCCAGTCCCGATCCTTCACTGTTTCGCTCTTCACCCTTTCCATGATTCGTTTCTCGTTTTCCGTTTCGTAGAAGGGAAACGGGATGTATTCCCCCGCTTTTCCCGCCACGATGGTCTTCAGGTCTTCCGTCGGGGTCGCCGTCACGAAGGAGGAAAGGGCTACCCTGTTCTTTGTGCCGTCGCTGTTTGAGGAGATCTCTATCAGCGTATTCTCTATGACGTCGGTGATCGTTTTCTCCTCGTCGCCCAGCAGTATGGGCAAGTATTGCTGCTGTGATCGCAGCGTGGCAAACTGATTTTCCTTGAAAGCGGTTCGGAGTGCACGATATACCAAGTCGTAATCTACATTGTAGAGCAGCAGCTTCTCGCGGTCTATCCGCAGGTTTATCTGGTTGCGGAAGGAGTTTCCCGCAGGAGTTTCGCCGGTCAGGAGTTTTAGTTTTTCCTCGATGGCAAGCACCGTCCCCGCGTCCACGTTGCGGGTTTTGTCCACGGCGTAGTATTCTACGACGAGGTCGGCTTCTCCGGTCGTAAATATCTTTTCGAAGATGTTGCCTGCCGGCGAAAACGTTATCGAGACGGCCGGATAGCGCTCCAGAAAATATTCGCGGATGTTCTTTTTCAGCCGGATTATTTCCTTTGCCGTTTTGGTCTTCAGGTAGATCTCCACTTCGGTGGAAGAGAGTTCCCTGTCCCTGTTCAGCAGGAACTGTTGCAGGCCGACCAATCCCGAATTTTCTTCCGTTTGGGAGTCGATCGCCTGAAAGAATTGAATGCAGCGTTCGTAGTTTTCGCGAATATGGATGTTTTCGTTCCAGTCCAAGTGCACGATCACCTCATTCTGGTTAATATCGGGCATCTTCTCTTTCCGGATAAATAGGAAGAGCGCCACGCAGAGTGGCGAGAGGAGAAGCATGGCCGTAAGGGTCAGTATCTTGTGCGAGAAGACCCAGTCGATCCCCCGGTGATATATTCTTTGGGCGAGGGAATCCTTTTCCTCCTCCCGCGCTTCCGTCGTCGCCCTGCCGGTGAGGAAAGCGGGGAGCCTGACGGTATATACCAACTTGTAGAGTATCGGGAGGAGCGTCATGCCCGTGAGGTAGGATACGAGCAGGCCGACGGTAACAGAAAAGGCCTGGTCGAAAAATATCGCGCCCGCTATCCCGCTCATAAATATCAGGGGCAGGAATACGGAGATGTTGGTCAGCGCGGAACTGAGCATGGGTACGCCGACTTCGCCGGTTCCGGTCACGCAAGCGCGGCTCAGCGACATGCCGCGGCGGCGGTACTGGCCGATGTTGTCGGTCACGACGATGGAGTTGTCTATCATATTGCCCGAAGCGAGAATCAGCCCCGTGAGCGAGACCACGTTGAGCGAGACGTGGAAGAGGTAGAAAAACAGGATGCTGATGATGAGCGACACAAACAGGCTCAGGCCGATGATAACGGACGAAAGCCCGTCCTTGAGAAACAGCACGGAGATGAGGAATACGAAGAGAAAGGCCAGGAGAAGGTTCTGCTGCAGGTTGGATATGGTATAGTCGAGCAGTTCCGTCTGGTTTTGCGTCATGTTGAACTCTATTTCCGGGAAATCTTTCCTGAACTGCTCCACTACCTTGTCCATGGCATGCTGCATGTTGCTCATGTTTTCTTCCGACTGCTTTATCACGGAGAGAATGATGGCGCGTTTGCCGTTGTATATGGCCATACCCTGTTCCTTTTCGGGTGCGAACTCCACTTTGGCCAAGTCTTTCAGTTGGTATATGCGTTCGTTTTTACGGAGATAAATATTCTCGATGTCTTCCAGTGTCCGCAGTATCGAGGAAAAGCGGATGACGTACTCGTAATATCCGTCGCGGACAATCATGCTGCCGGGATCCACGTTGTTGTTGTTCAATGCCCGCTCTATGTCGGGGAGTGTGATGCCGGCAATGTCGATCATCCTCCTGTCGGGCGAGATGAGGATTTGCCTGTTCATCACCCCCGACACATCCGTCATGGCCACCTGCGGAAGCTGCTCGAAGCGGCGCCGGATGACGCTCTCGGCAAACTCGCCAAGTTCGATGAACTTTGTCACGTCGGTCTGTTCGAAACAACTGTCGGCGCTGAGGGTGAGCGCCAGGCTGAATACAGGAATATCGGTAGCGCTGGCTTTGATTACCCGCGGGCGGGCGACCTCGCGGGGGAGGTAGTTCATTGCGGCGTCGATTTTCTCGTTCACCTCGATGAAAGCCAGATCGGTATTGGTTCCGTACTCAAAACTCATACGGATAACGGCGTTTCCGTCGCGGGTTTCGCTGCGAATGTCGCGCAGCCGGCTCACCTGCATCAACTGCCGGCGGATGTTGCCGACCACCGTATTCTCCAGTTCGCGTGCCGAAGTGTTTTGTCCGGAGACCTGCACAGTGATTTCGGGTATCGCGATGTCGGGCAGCAGCGATACCGGGATGTTCATATAGACAATGATTCCCAGTATGAATAGCGCCGCATAAGTCACCACAACGGAGATGGGACGGTGTATGAGATATTTGATCATGACTTTGACTGTTTGTTATCCTTCACTAAAATAATTTACCGTATAAGGATTACGGGCGACTGATCCATCAGATGCATATTTCCGTCGTAAATAATACTGTCTCCCTCATTTATTTTATCCGGGATAAGCACGTAGCTGTCGGTATTCTCCTGTGCTGTTTCCACATAATTCCACATTGCCCTGCTGTTTTTCAGGGTGAAGGCAACTTTCTTATTCGTCCTCAACACGACCGCCGATTTGGGTATTACAAGCTGCCTGCCCAGCAGTCGCTGCACACGCACCTTTACGTTCATTCCCTCATAAAACGCATTATCCCGGTTGCTCACCACAGCCTTCACCCTCACCATCCCGTTTCGGTCGATCACGGGATTTATTTCGGAAATTCGCCCCTCCACCGAATAGGCGCTCAGCGAGAAAGGCGACACAATCACCTTATCATTCAGGTTGACAAGAGACAGTTCGTTTTCAAGTATATTGAAAACCACTTCGGGATTCCCGTTGTCAACAATCGTGCAGAAAGGATCTTCCGGACGGTTGTATTCCTTCGCGGTAAGATTGGCCACCACCCCGCCGAACGGAGCATACAGCGTCGTCATATCCAGATTGTACTTAGCCAGTTCGTAATTGTTGCGGCTCTGCTCGTAATTGCTCCTGATTTTGGCAATTTTCAACACCTCCGGAGGTATCCGCGCCGAATCGCCCAAAGAATATCCCCGGCTGATAAGCACGTCCTGCAAGTCGAGTTTGGCTCGCTCAAACGACTCTTCGGCCTGTTCCATACTGTTTTGGAGTTTAAACCTGTCGAGTTCCGCTAGCTTTTGCCCCTTGGCGACCCTCTCGCCGTTCTTCACATATATCTTCACGATATGTTCTTGCGACTGGAAACGGAGGTCGGCCTTATGCAAGGCGGCAATGGTTCCGTTGGAGACCAGTTCGTAGTTGAAATCCCGGTATTCCAGCACGCTCGCTTTTACCTCTGTTGGCTTATCGTCCGCCACTTCCGTCACCTTTTCGGTCTCTTCCTCTTTTTTACTCTCCCCATTCGGCGAACACGAAAACAGCGCCGACACGAGTACAATACCCGTCAGAATCTTTTTTGACATAATTATTCGGATTTATATTTTTCGCATAGTAATTTCATTTCGTCTCTCATTTCATCAACTGCCATAGAATGTACTTTGGCTTCTTTTGTCCGGATAAATTCGGCCATCCGGCACACTTTTTCCCCGTCTCCCGTTTCATCATAGAGCTTGGCCAGCAGGTAATAGGGATACAGCCGGTTCGGCGCTATCATCGTCGCTTTGTTGAAATATTTCTCTGCAAGCGCATAGTTGCCGAGCGCCTGGTAGTTTTTCCCCATAATGTTGTACAGCATCGGGTCGCAACCGATTTTTACGGCCATCTCCAAAACCCGGTTGCTCTCCCCCGGCTGCCCCGATTTGGAGAGGCTTTGCGCATATTCAAATAAAAACCGTATCTCGTGATACAGGTAAGGATGTATTTTGGCATACTCCCTGCTCACATCCTCATACAAACCAACATCATACAACATCTTCGACTTATTCCATCTTTTGTAAGCCTCATACAACGGATACCTGTTATAGATGGAGATATTAGTAATGAAGCACAAAGTTAAAATGAAAATAATTGTAGCCGAAAGTTTTGGCGAATAAGAAGGGCTTTTTGCCGGGTTATCCTGCATGCATAAAGCGACTAAGAAAACAAATGATATAAGGAACGGCAAAACACTGAACGGGTACGACATGGAAGCAAAGACCAGCAGGGATAAAAGGGCGCCAAGAGGGGCGTATCTTTTCCTTCGGACGGCGGTGCAAACAGCGCATACAATCGAGGAAACGAACACAAGGAACGGAATTATACCAAACTCAACGCATACCTGTATATATTCGTTAAACGCATATTCGGGGCCTTCGGCCACCACCTGCTCCTGCGCCGAACCTCGCCCTGCGGCAAAATACTCTGACTGTTTCTCCCCGTACACCCCGGGGAAATTACCCAAACCGACTCCGAATGGGCGTTCCCCGATAACCTGCACCGACGTTTTCCAGATGAAAGCCCTTCCGTCGGCCGAATCCTTTTTGAGACGATAAATACCAATTACGCCTATCACCAAAAGAACAACTGCTCCCGACAGGATAACCGGTATCGTTTTTCGAAAACGACAAACGTATGTTTTTAGTTTCTTCTTCTTTCTCAAATACAATACGCCCGCGATAAGGCATCCCGCTGTCGCGGCAATCCACGCGGCGCGGCTCATCGCGACGGGAAGAACCGTCAGAATGCCGCAAAACGACAACAGGGATATACCCCATCTGACGTAGAAAGGAATATATGTATATCGGAATCTGTTTTTTAAAACACGGTAATCGTTGAGGATACAGTAAAAAGCAAGCGGCATAACCATTGCCAGATACCCGGCATAAGGCCCCGGATTGAAAAATGAGCCTGTCGTTTTAAAAAGGCTATGTTGTGAGGAGGCGAAACCATATAATTGCCTCAAGCCCCATACCGCTTCTACAAATCCTGTGAAGATAAAGACAACGGTAAGGATAAACACATTCCATTTATATTGGACGGCGAATACCTTACAATAAAAATAGAGGATCAGGATCAGCAGCAATAGTACGGATTTGTTGGAGATACCGCCACCGTGGAAGGATGTTATTATCAGGCCGGAAATGCAGAACAGGCTTATAAGCATGTCCACGACG
Source organism: Proteiniphilum sp. (assembly GCA_031255275.1). GTDB lineage: Bacteria > Bacteroidota > Bacteroidia > Bacteroidales > Dysgonomonadaceae > Proteiniphilum. The sequence continues at coordinate 808 of JAIRSV010000062.1, read as the reverse complement.
GAAAAGACGATTCTTTTGCGGTTGACTGAAATAGAAACAATAACACCAACTGAAACCAGTATTATGGAAAGATAAAACCAGAAATATTTCCCCGACACAACGCCGTTCGCAAGATCCTTACTAACGACAAAAACAGTGCACAGTACCATTATAAATGGTATTAACAATATGGAATTGATTGAATGATGTATTATCCGTTTCAGCATCATTTTGTCTATTCTATTTTTTTCAAAAATCTGTTCCACCGCTTTTTTCCGGTATTCCTGTCCTTGGTATTCCATACAAAGGCAACCTTACCCGTGATATGATCTTCGGGCAACAGGCCCCAGTAACGCGAATCCTGAGAATCGAACACATAATCGCCCGCCATAAAATAATAGTTCTTACCGAAAGTATATTCACCGATTGCACTGTCGCCCAGCATCACCGCCCCATTCTTTACCGCAACCTGTTTTTCCGTTTCATACGCAATCAGATTGCGGTACAATAGTATGTTGAGTGTGTCAATCTGCATTGTAACTCCTCTTTCCGGTATATAAACCGGGCCAAAACTTTTGATATTCCAGTTAAAGCGGTGATTGTGAGGGAAACAGTGAAAAATCTCCGGGAGGAAATCATGGTCGGACCTTTGCGATAAAATCCGCTGGTTGTTGATATATCCGAGTGTATCCGCAACCTGTTTCACCCTGTAGAATCCGTTGTCGATATAAAAGGTATCGCCCGGAATGGCCACGCAACGCTTGGCGTAATGGAAATTCAGATCCAAATCTAAGCGTCCTCCGCCGGAATAGGGAAAATTAAAGATAAG
>JAIRSV010000032.1 GCA_031255275.1 Proteiniphilum sp. | reverse complement strand
TCAACCGTATCACCATTGCCGACACGGTGGCGCACCTGCAATACGTGGCCGACCGGGAAGGGGTGAAAGCCGAACCGGAAGCGCTGAATATCATTGCCCAGAAAGCCGACGGGGGGATGCGCGACGCACTTTCCATCTTCGACCAAACGGTGAGCTACACAGGGGGAAATATCACCTACCAGGCCGTCATAGAGAACTTGAATGTGCTCGATTATGAATACTATTTCAGGTTGTCGGATGCTATCCTCGACGGCAATGTGGTGGAATCTCTGTTGACATTGAACGACATCCTCAACCGGGGATTCGAAGGAGAATATATCATCAGCGGCATCTCCAACCATTTCCGCGACCTGCTGGTATGCAGGGATGCGGCAACCGCACAGCTTTTCCAGGTGGGAGCTTCCATTCGCGAGCGGTATGTTGCGATGGCCAAAAAATGCAGTACCCCGTTCCTGTACCAGGCCATTGAAATATCGAACGAATGTGACCTGAACTACCGGTTCAGCAAAAACAAACGCCTCTTACTGGAACTGATGCTGATTCGGCTCTGCCAGCTATCGAAACCGGAAGGCGCACCCGCCGCCGCAACGGAAAAAAAAAGACCTCTTGAACCGATAGAAGAACGAAAAAAGGAGGAGCAAAAAAGCACCGTAAACGAGAGGATTCCCGAAAAAGAAAATATCCCGGAGAAAAAAGATGCTCCGGTGAGTGAGAAGATTCCCGAAAAAGAGACTCCTTTGCAGGAACCCGAAGTAAAGGAGGAAAAGAAGAAAACGGCCTCTTTCTCCGGAATAGGAGTTTCCATCTCTTCCATCACCCACCGTGAAGCGGACGAGGCCACTTCCTCCGCACCGGAAGTACAACAGCACAGCGGCGCGAACCCCTTCTCCGAAAAAGAACTGGTAAACGCATGGACGGAGTATGCCGCAAACCTGAACGAAGAAAAACTCCTCAAGAACACAATGACGCTCTATCAGCCCAAAATGTTAAACGATACCCTGTTTGAAGTAGAAGTAAACACCGAACTCAATAAACAATACCTCACCGACCACAGTATCGCTCTTCTCTCCTTTCTGAGGGAAAAATTGGAGAACGGCGACATCACCATGACTATCCGAATTGCGGAGGGAAACGCCGTCAAAAAGCCGCTGACCTCCCATGAAATATTCAACGAGATGGTACAACAAAACCCTTCTCTCCAAAAGCTTTCCGATGAGTTCGGACTGGAACTGAGTTAATGGGACAATTAATTTCCCTCTCCCCAAAGCGCGACAGCGCAAACTCCCCTCTCTCTCCAGTGGAAAATGGAAAGTGGAAAATGGAAAGTTCAATTTTTTCATTCATTTTCAATTCTCAATTTTCAACTTTCAATTGAAAAAGGGGGGTGTGTTACGGTGCGGAACAGGAACACCGTTTCGGTTTCGTCGTACAGTGCAAGGCCGGAGCCTTGCTTTTAACTGCGACGTAGCGTCCCGCTACGCCGAGCAAGGGGCGCAAAGGCTGAAAGCCTTTTATAACCCAGCCCAAGGCAACGCCTTGGGTTTTGAACGGGACGGTATTCGCCCTGAAAGGGCAGCATAATTACTATTCCCTGCAACCTCCCACTCGTTGAAAGCGAGCGGGAGGAAGGATTTATCTTCATTTACTGATTCTGTTTGTCGGGATGCCCTAAATCGGCCAGAATCTTCATTACAGGAAGAAGAAAAGGAGATTTTGCCCCACTTTGTAGCCTTTTGTCAAAAAATACTCCAATAAATAGCCGAATATTGCCGGATTTTTTGTTTATTTGCAAGTAAAATACTGCAAAATAACAGTTGCTATGATTCGTGATTTGACAGAACTGCTCCGGAAAGCAAAAAGCCGGCCTGTACGCAAAATGGCTGTTGCCGCAGCCGAAGACGAACATGTTTTAAAAGCCTTGCAGGAGGCTATGAGGGAAGGAATCATCATTCCCCTGCTGGTAGGAGACAAAGAGAAGATTGAACGGATAGCGCGGTCGATCGGTTTTAATCCGGATGGTGTCGAGCTTATCGATAATCGGGAGGGGGGAGCCGTTTCCGCACAAATAGCCGTTGCGCAAGTCAGAAGCGGAAGGGCGGACTTCCTTATGAAAGGTTTCGTGAGTACCGGAGATCTTCTGAAAGCAGTCTTGGATAAGGAATCGGGACTGCGTACCGATCGGTTGCTGAGCCATGTGGCTTTCTTTGAGTCGCCTTATTATCATAAGGTGCTTTGCGTGACGGATGTGGCGATGAATATCGCTCCCGATTTGGACGCAAAGAGGCAGATCATCGGCAATGCGGTGAAAGCATGTCACGGAATAGGTATTGAAAACCCCAAAGTGGCCGTGGCTGCTGCAGTGGAGACTGTAAACCCCAAAATGGAGGCGACGGTACATGCCGCCTTGTTGAAGGAGATGAACAATAAGGGTGTGTTGCAAGGATGTGTTGTTGACGGCCCTTTTGCCATTGATATTGCGGTGAATCGGGAGGCTGCCCTGCATAAGGGCGTTGGGGGTGAGGTAGCCGGCGATTGCGATGTGATCCTTGCGCCCGATATTGAGGCGGGGAACATGTTCTACAAGGCGCTCAATTTCCTCGGAGGAGCTGCCTCGGCTGCCGTGGTGATGGGCGCTTCGGTGCCGGTCGTGCTGACGTCGCGATCTGACGACGAGCGGAGCAAACTGCTGTCCATCGCTTTAGCTGCCCTGATCAATTGACGGAACTAATAAATATGATTTTAAAACTTGTAAAATAAACTATTCAAATGGGAGCAAATACACGCATTTTAGTTATCAATCCCGGTTCTACTTCTACGAAGATAGCCATCTTCCAGCAAGAAAAAGTAATCTTTCTGAAGACGATCAAACATCCTCTCGATATGTTGGGTAAGTTCAGCCGGATTACCGACCAGTTCGAGTACCGTAAAGAGATCGTCTATGAGGAGTTGAAAAATGCCGACGTGCCGCTGGAGACAATTGATGCGGTAATCGGTCGCGGAGGACTGGTGAAACCAATCGGATCGGGTGTGTACCGGGTGAACGAAGCGATGAAAAAGGACCTGCTGGAATGTAGGCGGGGAGAACATGCCAGCAACCTCGGAGGGCTGATTGCCGCCGATATTGCCGAGATGCTCTCATCGACCGAAGCATTTATTGCCGATCCGGTGGTGGTGGACGAACTCGACCCGCTGGCCAGGTATTCGGGACATCCTGCCTTTGAGAGAAATTCCGTTTTTCATGCACTGAACCAGAAAGCAATTGCTCGTTCGCACGCTAACTCTATTATGAAAAAATACGAAGACCTGAACCTTATCGTAGTACATTTGGGAGGCGGTATCACGGTCGGTGCGCATCGCAAGGGTAGGGTTATAGACGTAAATCAGGGATTGGACGGCGACGGGCCTTTCTCGCCGGAACGTTCGGGTACACTGCCTTCGGGAGCGCTGCTGAAGGGCGCTTTCAGCGGTAAATACAGTTACGAAGAGATGTCCGCGATGATACTCGGTAAAGGCGGGATGATGGCATACCTGGGAACAAACGACGCTTATCTGGCCGAACGGGAAGCGAAAGACGGCGATGATAAATGCAGGGAAGTGCTGGAGGCGATGGCGTATCAGGTGGCGAAAGAGATAGGAGCCATGTCCACCGTACTGAAAGGGGAAGTGGATGCAATCCTGATTACCGGAGGTATTGCCAACAGTAAGTGGTTCTGCAATCTCATTATCGAGCGGGTCTATCGTATCGCCCCCGTCCATCTCTATCCCGGAGAGGACGAGATGGGAGCCTTGGCAGAGAATGCCCTCCTCGCGCTTAACGGCGATATCGAAATAAAAGAATACCGATAGGTGTATCTTTTCAATCCCGACCACGATCTTGCGCTGGCCGATTTTTCTCCGAATTATACACCGCCGGCATCCGCTGCCCGGATGGCGGCGGAGTTGTCCCTCTTCCCCGTCTGGTATGCCGGGGATGGGGTGAATCCTCCGTTGGTGATCGCCGA
>JAIRSV010000109.1 GCA_031255275.1 Proteiniphilum sp. | reverse complement strand
GACTTTTTTGTGTCAAGACAAAAAAGTTGGTGGGGTCACAGGGGCAAAGCCCCTGCTGTGGCGCTTCGCGCCATAACACACCCCCAACCCCCTCTCAAGAGGGGAGCTTGCGCTATCGCTCTCTGGGAGCGGATTTCTTTGCTAATTGTCTGAACTGTGATTCTTCTGATTTATTTGATTTACATAACCAATGCGCCAAAAACAACCAGCTCGGGGAACGCCGGAGCGGCAAGGGGCGGGTGCTCCCGCCCCTTGCCACTCGGGCGCTCCCCGAGCTGGTTTTCTCCGCTTCTCGACTTCTTCCTTTCTCCATAACCAATGCGCCGTTCCGGCGCTCCTCCAACCTCGGCCGGGGCGCCAAACCACACGCGTCTGCAACGCATTGTTCACGGAGATAAAATCGTTATCTTTGCGGGTAACCGTAAAAGATTTATATGGACTATTCAAAGCAAATCGAAATAAAAGGAGCACGCGTCAACAACCTCAAGAATATCGACGTGAATATCCCCCGCAACACCTTTACTGTCATCACAGGTCTTTCCGGATCGGGAAAATCATCGCTGGCCTTCGACACGTTATACGCCGAAGGGCAGCGCCGTTATGTGGAAAGCCTTTCGGCTTACGCACGACAGTTCCTCGGCCGAATGAACAAACCGGAATGTGACTCTATCCGGGGTATCCCTCCCGCCATTGCCGTCGAACAGAAAACCACTTCCCGCAATCCGCGTTCCACGGTGGGCACATCCACGGAGATATACGAGTACCTGCGACTGCTTTACGCCCGCATCGGCAAGACCTTCTCGCCCGTTTCGGGCAACGAGGTAAAGCGCCATTACGTGCACGATGTGGTGGCGAAAATGAAGGAGTATCGCGAAGGTGTGCGCATGGCCGTACTGTCGCGCATCCTGCCGAGGAACGGACGCGACCTGCGGGGGCAGCTGGAGATCCTCCTGAAAGAGGGTTTCACCCGCGTGGATGTGGACGAACAGTTCCACCGCATCGACGAGCTGCTGATAAGGGAGGAACTGCCGCCGGAAGAGCGGGTACTGTTAGTAATCGACCGTCTTACCTGCTCGTCCGACAAGGCGACGGTGAACCGCCTGTCCGATTCGGTGGAGACCGCCTTTCTGGAAGGTGACGGGGAATGTGTCGTCCGTTTCTGGGGCGAGAAGGAGATCGAATCGTTCATCTTCTCCAACCGTTTCGAGGCGGACGGAATCACCTTCGAGGAACCTTCCGGAATGATGTTCAACTTCAACAGTCCCGCCGGCGCCTGCCCCAAGTGCGAGGGATTCGGAAAGGTTGTCGGCCTGGACGAAAATCTGGTCATCCCCGACAAGAGCCTCTCCGTACAGGAAGAGTGCGTGCAGTGCTGGCGCGGAGAGAAGATGAGTGAATGGAAGCAGGAGTTCGTTCTCAATGCCGGCAAAGCCGCCTTCCCCATACACCGCCCCTATTACGACCTGACGGACAGGGAAAGGGATATTCTGTGGAACGGCCGTCACGAATCGAATCTCTACGGGATCAACGACTTTTTCGGGATGCTCGAAAAGAACCTCTACAAGATACAGAACCGCGTCATGCTGGCGCGTTACCGCGGCAAGACCGACTGCCCTGCATGTAAGGGATCGCGCCTCAAGAAGGAGGCCTCTTACGTGAAGGCGGGCGGAGAATCCATCACCGAACTGGTAGTAATGCCCGTCACGGAACTCAAAAAGTTCTTCGACCGCCTTCAGCTGAACGATACCGACGCCGCTATCGCCGAAAGGCTGCTCACGGAGATACGAAACCGCCTGCAGTTCCTGCTGGACGTGGGGCTTGGCTATCTCACCCTCAACCGTCTTTCGAATACCCTTTCGGGCGGGGAAAGCCAGCGGATCAACCTGGTATCCTCGCTGGGAAGTGGCCTGACGGGGTCTCTCTACATCCTCGACGAGCCGAGCATCGGGCTTCACTCCCGCGACACTCACCTGCTGGTCGGCGTGCTGCGCGAGCTGCAGCGGCAGGGCAACACGGTCGTGGTAGTGGAGCACGACGAGGAGATTATCCGCGCTGCGGATTACATCATAGACATAGGCCCCGGAGCGGGCCGGCTGGGCGGAGAGGTAATCTATCAGGGCTGCGTGGCCGGACTGGAGGAAAAAAGCGACAGCCATACCGTGAAATACCTTACGGGCGAAGAGAGGATCGAAATCCCCCCCGTTCGCCGCAGGTGGAATAATTACATTGAGGTGAAGGGGGCGCGGCAGAATAACCTGAAAAACATCGACGTAAAGTTTCCGCTGCACATCATGACCGTGGTGACGGGCGTCAGCGGTTCGGGCAAATCGTCGCTCGTGAACGACATCCTTTTCAACTCCCTGCAGCACCATTACAGGGGGACTGTGCCGGAATACGCCGAATTCAGCAGCATCGGGGGAGACCTCCGGCTGATGGGCGGCGTGGAATATGTGGATCAGAACCCCATCGGGAAGTCATCGCGATCCAATCCGGTAACCTATATCAAGGCATTCGACGAGATCCGGAAACTCTTTGCCGCGCAGCCGCAGGCAAAGCGGAGGGGCTTCACCCCGGCCAGCTTCTCGTTCAACGTGGAAGGGGGCCGCTGCAGCGAATGTAAGGGTGATGGCGCCATCACCGTAGAGATGCAGTTTATGGCCGACATACGGCTGGAATGTGAATCGTGTCACGGCAAGCGCTTCTCTCCCGAAGTGCTGGAGATAGAATACCGGGGGACATCCGTCCACGACGTACTCGAAATGACGGTCAACCAGGCTGTCGACTTCTTCGGGCAGCAGAGTGGGACGGCCGAAAAGAAGATTGTGAAGAAAATGCAGCCTCTGCAGGATGTGGGACTGGGATACATCAAACTGGGACAGTCGTCCTCCACCCTTTCGGGCGGAGAGAATCAGCGCGTGAAACTGGCCTGTTATCTGGGAGAGGAGAAGGCGCAGCCCACCATTTTCATCTTCGACGAACCTACCACCGGTCTGCACTTCCACGACGTCAAAACCCTGCTTCGCGCCTTTAACGCCCTCATAAAGCGCGGACATACGGTGATCGTTATCGAACACAACATGGAGATCGTCAAATGCGCCGACCACATCATCGACATCGGCCCCGAGGGAGGCGAAGCCGGAGGATACATAGTCTGTGAAGGAACTCCGGAACAGGTTGCGAAGTGCGAACAATCGCACACAGGCCGTTTCCTGAAAGAGAAGTTGCACATACCGTTATAGCAGATTTCTCAGAATCCAGTAGGCAATTATCACGAAGAGCAGCACAGGGGCCGACCAGCGGCCGAAGAAAAGTTTTTCGATTCGCGGAAACCGTCTCTTTCCGCCGAAATACTCCAGGTAAATACCCAGAAAGATATACGGCAGCGCCGGCAGCACAAAGGCATTATACCTCAGCGCATCGCCGATCCTGAGGTGCAGCAGGCTGTGGATAGCCCTCTGTGAGCCGCATCCCGGACACTTGTAACCGCTGACAAGCAAAAAGGGACATTTCGGGAAAAAGGCATGTGTCCCGGGGTCAAAAGTATAAAAGATAAAAAGCGCTGCCGCAAGCAAAACGCCCGCGGCAACGCCGATAATCGTCTTAGGTACCCGGTGCACGGCGGCGCACTCAAAAGTTATAGCCGCTGGCGTTATCCCTGATCCTCTCCAGGTATTCCTGCAGATTGCCGGTGGCAAGCAGGATGATACAGAGAATACAGTACAGCAATGCAGCGCACACGGAGATAAGTATCCACATCTTCGCTTTTTGAGACATTCGCTTCGACTCTTCATACCTTCCGCGAAAGTAAAGAGAGTCAACTTTCGCGGCATAGATAATCGACACGATGCCGAAGGGGGTGCAGCAGAGCACCGCTACTGCAATGGACAGCCAGAGCCAGCTGTTCGGTTTCAGCGGAGGCAGGCCGTCAAAAGAGGCCTGATCCTGCGGAAAGGCCGGTTGACCGGAAGAGTTATTTTGATATTCCATAGCGTGTAATATATATATTTTTTTTGTTCAGCAGTCAGGTATTCAGCAAATCGCCCATTTCCGCAATCCCGCGGAAGGAGCCGACAAATACGAAAAGCAGTATCATCAGAATCACAAGAAATATTGTCCAGCCGGCAGCTATCCAGAGGGAAATTTTCGTCCATTTGGCAGCGGAACGGGAAGATTCCAGCGAAGCCGCATAATCGCCCCTGCTGTAAGATGATTCCACCTGCGCGGCATGTACGATCGCGATAATCCCGAAAAGACTCAGGATGCTGCTGCAAAGCAGCAGCGGGAGAAAGGTCGCCAGGATCGCCTCCGTCAGCCACGATTTGGGCATCGGCGGCAGCGCCTGCGGTTGACCGGACTCTCCCGGCCGGCCATACCGGGCGGAAGGCTGTTCGGCAACCGTCCGGAAGCGACCGTATGTATCGGAAAACAGAAAGTTCAGTTCCTCCGTCTCCCCCGCCCGTTTCCACTGCTCCATTCCCTGCGTCCACACAAGCGTATCGCGTTTTATACCTTCCCTTCCCAGCTCTTCGGGCGAGAAAGTTCCCTTTTGCTTTCCCTCGCCGTCAATGTAAAAATAGTGGTTCATAAATCTCTGTTTTATTTTACCGGTAATCACCGGGTGTAATCTGCAGCGAACGGATAATTTGCCCGTCAGCGTTACAGTAAACATATTCAACGGTTACATTATTCTCTCTGAAAATACGGAGATCGGGATTCGACGAAAATGCCTTTCCCATATTACTCTTCATAGACCGCAATCCGCTCTCGACCAGCGAATCGGGATTCGACACATTCAATACCGTATACCGGTACCGGAAAATATTTCCGGGCATCACGGACGCCTCTTCAAACCGGGTATACCGGTCGAGCTGCACCGGCGCCGACTCATTGAGGCCGGACGCCATCTCTTCCAGTTTCCTGTTCAGCGCCCTTTCGCGGGAAGAGCACTGCGCAAGAAACAGGGACAGGGTGATGAGGAGAAGAATCGAATTTAATTTCCGCATAACTTAACTTTAGCTCACAAAAATAGAGAAATTCCGTCGATAAGCAACAATTATTCCCGGTTGAAAATGGACGCCGGAGTCGGTTTTCCGCCCGGAGTGTACGCCTCGGGCAACGTCAAGCGCATACGGCGTAAAAGCGTCCACAGGCAGAGCAGACACCTCCGCCCGTCTGTTCCCGACGCGGATGTCTCAGCCAATTGAAAGTGGAAAATTGATTGGTGATGAACCGTCATGTCGACCGAAGCGGAGACATCTCCTGTTGACCGATAAAAAAAATCCGGGTAAAGGAAAAAAGAACCTCTACCCGGAAACTTAAGCTGCTATGCGGTTACTTACGCAGTCGGACTGTTTTTATTCCCATCCCGGATTTTGATGACCTGCCAGTGCGGGATTGGCTTGCATCTCTCTCAGCGGGATCGGCCATAACAATACGTAGGGTTTGATGGCTCCGACTGTGGTTTCATTCTGTTTAGGCTTGTTCTGAATCGTGGCACTCTCAAGCGAAGTCCATTTCAGGTTGCCTGATTCGACTCCATCTGCTTCCGGATATAGACGGGTACGGCGGATGTCGTCCCAAATCTTGAATTCCAGCGGGAACTCATGAAACCGTTCCGTCAGGATAATCTTTACCAGCGCTTCGCCGGCGGCAGCCGTTTCATCTTCCAATCCGGCGCGCTTGCGCACCTGGTTGAGATAATCCCTGGCTTTCGTATTTTCACCTGTCTGGGCATATCCTTCGGCGGCAATCAGCAGCACCTCGGCATAGCGGAACATCGGCATATTATAGTCGCCGTTACGGCCCCCTATTAGCGCCGCTTCGTCGTACCACGCCCAGTTCCCCTGGGCATTGAGTGTATACTTATTACCGTCGTGGGGGGAGATATACTCCTTGAAAAAGAACTGCTGATTGTGTCCGCGTATGTCGCCAGGGTGATAACTCTCTATCAGCATGTTGCAGGGACGATAAGCAGTGTACAACACATCGCCGGCCGGATGGAGAAGTTTCCAGCCCTGGAAAGCGGCTTTCTCGATAGAACGGGCCGCGTAAGAGTTACCCACACCCAGGCCGCTCTGATTATACTCCTTGGCATAGATGATCTCTATTTTCGACGCCACGTTCGTCTTCTTTGACGTTTTAATGATGTTGAATGCCGAAGTAAGGTCATCAGTCGTGCCGTCGGGATCTATCAGCGCATGTGTATTGCTATTGATCACCTGTTGGGCCATTGCGGCGGCTTTGGCATAATACTCTCTCCCGCCGTTGAGCGGTGCGCCCGCCCGTTGCAGATAAACCTGCGCCAGCAGGGTCTGCGCCATCGCTAAGGTGACATATCCCCCATTGTCATAAAAAGTTTTGTTGGGCAATGCACCTCCATTGATAATGCTGAGCAGGTCATCCT
>JAIRSV010000015.1 GCA_031255275.1 Proteiniphilum sp. | reverse complement strand
AATACGTTGTCGAGCAGCGACGGGGGAAGCGTCTTTTTTGTCTTCACCCCCAGTTCGCGCAATTTTTCGGCTTGCCCAATCAGGTTTCCCCTACCCGACTTCAACTGGCCGTAGGCGTTTTCGTAACTCCGCTGGGCTTTGTTGAGGTGGGTTTCGATATCTTCGAGCGATTCCACGAAATTGACGAATTTGTCGTACAACATCGCGCCCCGCTCGGCAATATCCAGTGCGTTCCGGTTCTGGTATTCCCGTTTCCACAAATCCACAATCAGTTTCAAGGCGGCAATCAGGTTGGTCGGGCTAATGAACAGTATCTTTTTCTCGTAAGCATACTGCCACAGGTTTTCATCATGCTGCAACGCCAGGCTATAAGCGGGTTCGTTGGGGATGAAAAGCATCACGAAGTCGAGCGTATCGGCATAATCCTGATAACTCTTCCGGCTCAGCTCGTCAATATGCTTCCGCACGGAGCGCAGATGCTCGTCGATATACCTTTTCTGTTCGGCCGGGTCGTCGGCGCCTACATAATTGGCGTATGCCGTAAGCGATACTTTCGAGTCGATAATCACCTTGCGGTTGTCGGGATAAGCGATGACCACGTCAGGCCTCATCCGCGCACCGCTCTCGCCGGTGAACGCGTTACCGTCGGCATCTTTCAGGGATTCCTGTACGAAATATTCCCGTCCTTTCACCAGTCCCGACCGTTCAAGAATATTTTCAAGAATCATTTCGCCCCAGTCGCCCTGCGTCTTTGAATTTCCCTTCAGTGCCCTGGTCAGGTTGTTGGCTTCGGTGCTGAGTCTGTTGTTCAGTTCGCGCAGGTTCTTCACCTCCTGCCCGAGCGAAAAACGCTCTTTTGATTCGTTGATGTAGACTTCTTCCACTTTCTTGCGGAACGATTCTATATTTTCGCCGAACGGCTTCAGGAGGGAATTCAGGCTGTCTCTGTTGAGGTGGGTGAATTTCTCGGTTTTCTCTTCCAGTATTTTGGAGGCGATATTTTCAAATTCGAGGTTGAACTGTTTCCGCAATTCAACGATCTCTGTCTTCTGATTTTCCAGCTTTTCGAGCAGCGACTTGTTTTCGGCGGCGGATATGGCCAGCGATCTGTTCATTTTGTTGCCCTCGTCGGTTTTCGCTTTCAGTTCGCGCCTGATTTGCTCCATCTCTTCCTGACAGTTTCCGATGGTTTCCCGCGCAGTTTGCAGCGTGACCGACAGGGTCGCTCCGACGCGTTCGGCTTCCGAAAGTTCTTTCCGCAACAGGGCGACTGTCTCTTCCTGCCCTTTTATGTTGCTTTGCAGCAGCGCCTCGTCTTCTTCCATGCCGGTTATCGTCTTCCTGGAGAGGGCTAATTCGGTATTCAAGGCGTTGTAACTGCCGGTGAGTGCGTCAAATTCGCTTTTCGAAACCGTTTTCGACTTGTGCAGCAGCGAGGCGATAATCCATCCGAGGGTTCCTCCCACTAAAAAACCGCCCAAAAGACAGAGAAGAATATTCATCGACATATCAATCTATTTTATACTTCTCAACAGGTGCCCCATTCTCTTTTTCTTGGTCTCCATATAGAATTGGTTGTAGCGGTTGGGGGTGATTTCGAGCGGTACGTTCTCCACCACTTCCAGTCCGTAGGATTCGAGGCCGACGCGTTTGGTGGGATTATTCGTCATCAGGCGCATTTTGCACACTCCGAGGCTGCGGAGTATCTGCGCTCCCACGCCGTAATCCCGCTCGTCGGCCTGATAGCCGAGGTGAAGGTTGGCGTCCACGGTGTCGAGTCCCTGTTCCTGCAGTTTGTAGGCCGCGGCCTTTGCCATCAGTCCGATCCCGCGACCTTCCTGATTGAGATAGACTAGCACGCCTTTTCCATCCAGCACGATATGCTGCAACGCCGCAAGGAGCTGTTCGCCACAATCTCAGCGCATCGATCCGAAAATATCTCCCGTCATGCACGAAGAATGTACGCGCACCAGCGCCGGTTCGCCGTCGCTCCATTCTCCTTTGACGAGGGCTACGTGTTCCTGACCGGTGGCTTTCTGGAGGAACGGAATCATTGTAAATTCGCCGTACCGGGTGGGTAAATGCACGGTTTCTCCCTTTTCGATCAGCGATTCCGTCCGGAGTCTGTATTTTATCAGGTCGGCTACGGAGACGATTTTCAGATTGAATTTCCGCGACATCGCTATCAGTTCGGGCAGGCGTGCCATAGAGCCGTCTGCGTTTTTGATTTCGGCGAGCGCTCCGGCCGGGTAGAGTCCCGCCAGACGGGCAAAGTCGATTGCGGCTTCGGTGTGGCCTGCTCGACGCAATACGCCTTTCGTCTGGGCACGGAGGGGGAAGATGTGTCCCGGACGGCCGAAATCTTCGGGCATGGTTTCCTCGCGGGTCAGCGCAAGGATGGTTTGCGCCCGGTCGCAGGCCGAAATGCCGGTTGTGCATCCGTGCGTGAGCAGGTCGATGGAGACGGTGAACGGGGTGGAATGTATGGATGTGTTGTGCGAAACCATCATCGGGAGGTCCAGCTCTTCGGCGCGTTCTTTTATGATGGGTGCGCAGATCAGTCCGCGTGCGTGGGTTTCCAGAAAGTTGATCTTTTCGGGTGTGATGTGTTCTGCCGCGATAATCAAATCGCCTTCGTTTTCGCGGTCTTCATCATCGACGACTATGATAAAGTTGCCTTTACGAATTTCCTCAACGGCTTCGTCAATGGTGTTCAGTTGAATTTCTTCGTGCATTTGTTTATGGGTTGTTTTTTATGCTGTTTGTTCCGGCTTGCGGGTGTCGTGAAGAATATTTATCAGGTCCAGGTTCAGCTGCTGAACATTTTCCAGGTCTTTGCGGACAGTCATTTCGAGGGGGAGGGAGAGGAGCCTGAAAATGATCCCTGCGGGGAACAGGTACATGCAGATTTTGGCGGGGAGCGTACCGGGGTTGAAGATTCTTATGATGTTGAATATTACGGGAAATTCTTCTGCTTTTGCCAGTATTTCCAGCCTGCGGGAGTTGGAGAGGTTGTTGAGTATTATTTCCTGTGAGCTTCTGAGGGAGCGCAGTTCTCTGTCGTAGCCGGCGTCGGCCCAGTAGTCTCTGTAGGAGAGGCGGCCGTATCTGTCGATGAAGCGGTCGATCTTTTGCGACAGGTCTGACAGCGATCGGGCAATTTCTCTGTAGTCGGGTTTCTCGATGATTACGCTTTTCACCGGATATTTTCTCTTGTCGCGGATGAAAAGGAGTCTTTTGAGGATATTGACGTAGGTGTCGGCGTTCATGATCACGGAGTCGTTCATCGCCTTCCAGGTAAGGAAAACGCCGACGGGCAGCAGGACGAATGAGCTGAACCACATGCCGAACCAGTGTGCCCAGACGCCGTCGCGCGTCATTTTGTATCCTACGTTTTCGACAATGTAATATATGATGAAGAGTATGACGGATATGACGATGGGGGTGCCCAGCCCTCCCTTCCGGACGATGGATCCCAGCGGGGCGCCGATAAAAAAGAATATCAGGCAGGTGAACGGGACGGTAAACTTTCTGTGCCATTCCACCCAGTGGCGGTTGATTGTCTTGCGTGTGGTGGTCTTGTTGAGTGACCTGAAAAGGAATTCGTTGCTGTTGTTGTCGGCTTTCATGAAGGCGCTCTGCAGGATGGCGGACTGGTCGCCCGGTTCCTTTGACCGCAGCAGGGTGTCGGGGTCGGGCGTGTCGACAGGGGCGGTCCATGCGGCGGCGATCAGGGAGTCTTTCCCTTCCTGGGGGTAGCTGTTCCTGAAGGAGAGGTAGGAGCTGTTCTTCATCGTTTTCCTGTCCATGCGGTTCACGCTGTCGAGTAGCAGCGTCATGGAGTCGATGGAGATGCTCAGTTCCGAGAGGTTTTTGGATATGTAGTTGCTGGTGGAACTGCCTTCGATTACCTCTTTCCCCATACGGTTGAAGTTGGCGTCGTGGGCGATCATCATCATTTTCGTATCGAAGTTTTCCCGCGAATAGGGTACGAAATCGTTGCTGTAACGCGTGCCGGAGGAATTGCCCTGCTGAAAGTTCTGAAACTGCTGGCCGCTGTACATGGTGAAGAGGAGTCTCTTCTTGTCGCCGGTCATATTCATCTCGGCAGAGTCACAGATGATTACTGCCATATTGTTGAAGCCGCTTGCTATGTCATAGATCATTACGTTATACAACATTCCCGTTTCCCGGTTTTTCCTTTCCACATAGAGGTTGTAGCCGTCGAGTTCCTTGTAGAAAACGCCTTCGGGAATGTCCAGCTCGGGCGAGGCTTGCCGGATGGAGATGAGGAGTGAGACGTTTTTGGACTGTATTTTCGGGAGTACATCGTTCTGGTAAAAAAAGGCTCCGACGGCAATGCTTACTATCAGGATGGTAAGCGGTTTCATGGAGGTCAGCAGCGGGACGCCGGCGGCTTTTACGGCAAGCAGTTCCAGGCTTTCGCCCATATTCCCGAACATCATCAGGGAGGAGAGCAGTATGGCCAGCGGCAGCGCCACGGGGACAAGTGAGAGGGCGGCATAAAAAAACATCTCGCCCAGGACGCTTATTTCCAGCCCTTTGCCAACCATGTCTTCCACATGCTTCCACAGAAATTGCATCAATACCAGGAAGAGGCATATCGCAAAAGTCATCAGGAAAAGCGGGATATAGGTTGTGAGGATGTAGCCGTAGAGCCGCTTTATGTGGAAAATTCTTCTCATTGGGTATGGACAAAAAAATAACCGTTTAATTTTACGACAAAGATAATAAAATCAAACGAATTGCAGTTTCCCGGGCAGAAAGTTGAAAAAGCTCTCCGGGAGGGGGAATTAGATTCCCAGTCTCCTTTTCATTTCGTCGATTTGAAATTCCCAGAGGGCGATGGCGTCACCTTTTTCGCCCGGTTCGGCAAAATCGGTTATTTCGAGCGTCATACTGCCTGACAGGTCGAGCTTGCGCAGCTGAAATTCGAAATAAAGTTCTTTGCCTTCTCCGTCGAGCCATCCGTAGCGGATATTCGACTGTGGTTTCCTGCTGATAATCCGGGCTTCGTTAACGGTTTTTCCCCACGTGAATTTGTAAACGGTTTCCGTTTCGTCC
This sequence comes from Proteiniphilum sp., assembly GCA_031255275.1. Classification (GTDB taxonomy): domain Bacteria; phylum Bacteroidota; class Bacteroidia; order Bacteroidales; family Dysgonomonadaceae; genus Proteiniphilum. The sequence goes on along the minus strand of JAIRSV010000015.1, from coordinate 249 downwards.
ATCGACACTTCGTCTGCAAACCATTCCGAAAGGCCGTCTATCTGGCTGACCATGCGCCACAAACTGCTTTGGGTGGCATTTCCCATCAGGAATTCGATATGAAACTTTTCTTTTAACATCTGTTATTCTTATACGGGCTCCCAATATACGGTTTTTTTTAATTTATACCAAAAACTGTCTGTTAATTTTGCGCCGGATGCGATGCGGGAACAGGGGGGAATGGCGCGTTGGGTGGGGATAACGGGCCGG
>JAIRSV010000003.1 GCA_031255275.1 Proteiniphilum sp. | reverse complement strand
CCGTCATTCCGACTGAAGCAGAACGAAATGGAGGAATCTCAATCATAGAAACAGATTCCTCGACTACGCTCGGAATGACGGGGGCGTGATGATGTGATGATGTAACTATGCGCTATCGCGCTCCGAAATCGCTCGTCGGGGCGGGTGCTCCCGCCCCTTGCCGCTCCGGCGCTCCCCGAGCTGGTTATCTCTTTCTTCATTCTTCATTTTTCATTTAATGAAGCTCCCCGAGCTGGTTAATGTGGCTATGTGACGATGGGGTATGGGGTGCCGCCATTCCGGCTTTGGCAAAGGGTTTTCAGGCTGCCGGAATGGCGGATATTCTCTAAATGGGGCCGAAAATCACCTGAGAGATAAAAAAAATCTCCCAGGTGATGAAAAAAATCTCCCACGTAATAAAAAAAAACTCCTGCGTGATAAAAAAAATCACCCACGTGATAAAAAAAATCTCCCGGGTAATAAAAAAAATCTCCCACGTGATGAAAAAAATCTCCTGCGTGATAAAAAAAATCTCTCACGTGATGAAAAAAATCTCCCGCGTGATAAAAAAAATCTCTCGAGCGTTTTTTTTGTATTTTTCCCCGATGCGGGGGTTTTTTGCGGCGTTTCCGGGGGATATGCGTGCTCAAAGCACCCAGTTTGCCCTGTCGAGATTGCGGTAGCTGATCGCTTCCGCCAGGTGAGGCCGCTGTACTTGTTCGCTTCCGCTGAGGTCGGCGATGGTGCGGGAGACTTTGAGAATACGGTCGTAGGCGCGGGCGGAGAGATTAAATTTTTCCATGGCTGCCTGCAGGAGTTTCAGTCCGTAGGGGTCGAGGGTGACGTATTGGCGCAACATTTTTCCGTTCATCTGGGCGTTGCAGAATATTCCCTTGACGTTTGCGAAACGGCGCTGCTGTATTTCCCGGGCTTTCACGACGCGTTTGCTGATGTCGGCGCTCCGCTCTGCGGGTGTGGTGTCGGATATTTTCTGGAATGAGACGGGTACGATTTCTGTCTGTATGTCGATCCTGTCGAGAAGGGGGCCTGAAATTCTGTTCAGGTACCGCTGCACTCTTACCGGAGGACACTGACATTCTTTGCCGGGATGGTTGTGGTAGCCGCAGGGACAGGGGTTCATGGCGGAGACCAGCATGAAGCCGGCGGGATAGTCGACGGTGAATTTGGCGCGCGATATGGTGATCCGGCGGTCTTCCAGCGGCTGTCGCAGCACTTCGAGGACGTTTCTGCCGAATTCGGGCAGTTCGTCGAGGAAGAGGACGCCGTTGTGTGCCAGGCTTATCTCTCCGGGCTGGGGGTATGAGCCGCCGCCGGCCATCGCGACGTCGCTGATGGTGTGGTGGGGCGACCGGAAGGGGCGACCGGTCATCAGCGGGTTGTCGGTGTCGGTCCTTCCCGCCACGCTGTGGATCCGGGTTGTTTCCAGCGCTTCTTCCAGCGAGAGGGGGGGGAGGATGGAGGGGATGCGTTTTGCCATCATTGATTTGCCGGATCCGGGGGGGCCGACCATGATGACGTTGTGTCCTCCGGCGGCGGCTACTTCGAGGGCGCGTTTCACGTTTTCCTGCCCTTTTACGTCGGAGAAGTCGACGGCGAATGATGTGCTTTCGTGCTGAAATTCGTGGTGTATGTCTGTTTTGGCGGGTTGCAAAGGGTGGTCTCCGTTGAGGTAGTCGACTACTTCGCGGATGGTGCTGACGCCGTAGATGTCGAGGCCATTCACCACGGCGGCTTCCTTTGCATTTGCGCGGGGGAGGATGAATGATTTGAAGCCGTTTTCTTTTGCCATCAGGGCGATGGAGAGGGCGCCTCTGAGGGGGAGGATTGTGCCGTCGAGCGAGAGTTCGCCCATGATGAGGCACTCTTCCAGTCCGGCGGGGGATACCGATCCGGAGGCGGCGAGGATGCCGACGGCCAGGGGGAGGTCGTAGGCAGAGCCTTCCTTGCGTATGTCGGCGGGTGACATGTTGATGACGATTTGCTGTCGGGGGAATGTCAGTCCGTTGACGGTGACGGCTGATATGATGCGTTCGTGGCTTTCTTTTACGGAGGTGTCGGGCAGGCCGACCAGCATAAAGCGGATTCCTCTGGAGCAGTTCACTTCGATGGTGATGAGGGTGGCATCTATTCCCTGTACGGCTGCTCCGAACAGTTTGACTAACATTTGGTCGGATCTTTTTTGCTCATTCAGTCTTCCGGCGTGTTTTCGATTGCGTTGACCACTTCCTGTGCGGGTATGTTGCGTACTTTGATATTGCCGTCGGGGGCGATCAGTATGTTAAAGGGTATGTACTGTACGTTGTATGCGTCTACGATGTCTGCTCCCCAGCTTCTCTTTTCGGGGACTACCGTCCAGGGGATGGAGTCGCTTTGGTCGTATTGCAGGGGGTAGTGGTCGGAGTCGATACAGATTGTGAGGAATTCTACGCTGTCGCGGTTCAGTTCGGGGTAGGCTTCCTTCAGCAGGCTGACCGTCTCGCGCGATTCGACGCCGGCGGTGGAGATAAAGGAGAGGAGGAGGTATTTTCCGTTGAAGTCGCTGGAACGGATCCGGTCACCGTCCGTGTCCTCGAGCATGAAGACGGGCATGGGGGCGCCTTCGGCTGAACGGCTGATCTTCTCGGAGTATGATTTGAGGCGGGCGGCGAGTGGCGTCCGGGTGATGTCTCCCTTCAGATAGCCCAGCACGCGTTCGAGGGCGGGGGGGTTGTCGCTGTTTTTGAAGAAGTTGCTGATCAGTATGAGGCTGGAGTATCTGGTGGGGTTCATCCTGACGAAGTCTTCGGCCTGTGAGGTGAGTGCATAATTGAGGAGGTGGAGTTTGGCCGTTTCGTTGCGAAGGGTCATCGAGCCGGCGCCGGCGGTGTCGGCGGGCGATTCTGCATTGAGGCTGAGGAGCAGGCGTCCGCGCTGGGTGAGCAGTTCGCGGTTTTCTGCCTTGAATGTGGTGAGATCGCTGTTTATTTCGTTTCCGCTCACTTCGATCAGATCGGGCAGCATGGCGTCGCCCTTCATTTTCACGGACTCTCCTTTGTCGGCGAAGACGACGGCGGCGCTTTCGCAGTCGTTGAGGTAGAGCGAGAAGACGGTGAGTGTGTCGACCCGTTTTTCGTAACGGAATTTACCTTTTTCGTTTACCCTGATCGTGTCGACGGCGAGCGTATCTGCCGACAGATAGGTTGCCAGGATATAGGGGGCGTCAAGATTCGCTATTTCCCCTCTGATTGACATTCCCTCTTCACTTCTACAAGATATGACGGAATATAAAATAAACAACGAGACTAATATTTTACAAGACCTTATCATATATCAACTGTTTTTCTCCGGATCATTATTCCGGCCATTCTGCACTCTTTGCCGATAATTTTCCAATATACGTTTTTGTACTCAGGTACAAAGATACATGCTTTTTTTAAATATTCAATGATTTTCACATCTGTTTAGCGCTCTTTTTGCTAAAAAATTACAACGCGGATGAAACGGGGTATTTTGAAATGTTTGCAGGGGTGTGTTCCGTGGCGTTATACTCCGTTTCGCGGGGAAGCTCCGGAAGAGAACTGACCCAAATATACTTTCCGAATGGTATATCGGGGTCAGTTACAGATCGCCCGGCGGCTAACCGCTGCGGGCTTGCCGGAGGACGGATGGCTTTATTCTCCCGGACACTTCACGCCCTCTTCCCATACGGGGATGCCTGAGAGGTCTGTGGTATAGTTGTTCGGGCTGTAGTCCTTTATTTTGGCGCCTGTTCCTTCGTTGAACTTCCAGTATGCCAGGAGTCCGGGCGTTTCGGGATCGACATAACACATGTTATTGTTGATTTCGGCTGCCGACAGGGCTTTGGTCCAGACTCTGCACTCGCTGATGGTGGCGTTGATGAGGCGTCCGTTGGCCGAAAAGCCGATGTGGAAGCCGTATGCCCATGTGTCAGTGAGGTTGATGGGGCCTCGCGGAGCATTCACCATATTGTCTTCCTTTCCGTTCACGTAGAGCTTGATGGTGGCGCCGTCGTATACGACGGCGACGTGATACCAGGTGTCGAGGCCGAACCGGGTGTTGGAGGTGACCGGATAGGGGCCTCCGGCCAACTGCAGCTGGTTGGCTTCGATGTTCACGTCTCCGAAGCGGAGGAGGAAGTTTTCTTCGATTCCCATCAGCGAGCTGATTTTATGGCTTGCCGTTGACCAGGCGTGTACTTTGACGCGGGCTTCGTACGAGAGCTGATTGATGCTTTTCAGCTTTTCGTTTTTGGCAAACTGGGGCACTTCCAGGTATCTGTTCCTGATATTGGCGGCCGGGGTGAGGATGCCGGGCTTGAATGCCATGAAGAGTGTCCCGGAGGCGTTCAGTACGCTGAAGTCTCCACCGCCTTCGGCCAGCACCAGGGGGAGTATGTAGTTTTCCCCCATCGGAAGTTCCTTGATGGTTATATAGACTGTTTTGGAGGCGGCCGTATTCTTTTCTATCCTGACGGTATCGCTCGACAGGGAGTAGAAGGTGGGCGGCAACAGTTTGTAGGCGGTATTGTACTGTTTGTTGTAATCGTCTATCAGCCCCTCGGAGACGCGCAGAAATGCGTAGGTGTCCTGCGAGACTATGTCGGAGGAGGCTATCGTGAGGGGGAACTTCTGGGGCGTTTCGTATACGCTGAACGTTTTCGTGTTGCCCGTCTGTGCATCCTGGAAGTATATCTTGTTTTCAAAATTGTCTGCCTGTTTGCAGGAAAACAGCAATCCTGCCAGCAGGATTACCGTGAAGGTTTTTTTATTCATTCCGTTCATATATTTCATCTGTTTGGATCGTTATCACTTTTTTTCTTTTTCAGCCACTGTAATTATACCGGAGGGGATCGGCGTTTTCCCGGCCGGATTCATTATCTGAATGGCTTGACGCAGGTATTTGTAATCGGGGGTATTGTTGTAGTCATACTCCATGTGATAGGTGCCGCATCCCTTTTTCCGGTAGAGGGCAGTTTTTCCGTCCACGGTCAGCTCTATCTGGAAGCCGGCCATCCCTTCGAGGCTGCGCACGCGTGAACCGTTGCGCTGCAGGAAGGAGGCACCTCCGTCGTTCCAGTGTCGTTCGAAGTCTTCCGTGAAGATGTACTGATCCGGCTTCCATCCGGCGGCGGCTGCCTGCATAAAGCGGTTTTGCAGGTCATAATAGCCTCCGCTGTAGTAGGATTGCACTATCCCGTAGTCGAAGTACTCGCTCAGCCCCGGCTTGAGGTATCCCGGGACGCCGTCTATTATCAGGAGCTTTCCCGATCCGGATTTCGGCCCCAGGATTTCGCCCAGGGTTTTTACGAATACTTCCATTTTGTCTTTGTTCATAAAATAGAAGTTGTAGCCGGCGTACCCCGGTTCGTAGTCCAGGTCAAGGCCGTCGTATCCGTATTCGAATACTCCGACGGTGACGTCTCTTGCGTATTGCCGGATTCCGTCGTCCGAGTCTTCATAGCCTTTCGGAAGGTCGTGGGCGAAGATCGTGAATGTGACCTTTGTCCCGTATTTTTCCTGAACGTATCTCAGATCCCTTCTTTTGGCGTCCGTATCCAGCTTGTTGTCTCCCCAGATGGAGATGATGTCTACGCTGTCGGGGACTGATGACAGACTCCGGGATCTGGAGGGGGCGTCGGGATTCCATCCGCCGAACCATCCGAAGGTTACCTGGTGGTCTGAGGCTTTATAGGCTTTTAAATTCCGGTAATATTCTTCCGATTTCTCGGCGGGTTTCTGCAATTCCAGCGATTTGTTGTCGGTCCAGTCCGAGCAGGAGAAGAGAAACATTATGCCTGTCAGCAGGCTTACATATTTTTTTATACTTACTTTCATTATGTTGTTTTTTAGCGGTTACTTACGGTTTCATTTCTTTTTGTCCCACCAGAGCTGCGTTCCGCCGGTATCGGGGCCACCCAGCAGTTCCGCGACGGCTTTGGTTACTTCCGGGCCGGCCGTGGGATTCTGGTACTCTTCGTTGGGATAGGGAATCCTTCTTATCTGTTTCAGGGTATTCACCGCACCGCCGCTGTTATTGGTGGCTACGGGGAACAGTTTCGGATAGGCGGTTCTCCTGAATTCCGACCAGGCCTCCTGTCCGTCGGGGAAAAGGGCCAGCCATTTCTGGGTGATAATACGTTCGAGAGACTCTTCGGTGGATGCCGCTGCGTTCCACTTAACCGTGCTGGTGGAGACGAGGCCGCTGGAGGCGGATACGGAATTGCCGAAGTAGATGATGTCCTGTACGGCTGCGGGTTTGTTGGTGCTGTTCTGCGAATAGGCATCCGCTCCGCTCACGCCGCGCTGCTCGAATGATTTTTTGATACCCTCGACGTAGAGGTTTTCAGCCGTTCCGCTCATATCCCAGCCGATCAGGGCGCCTTCCGCCCGGAGAAACCAGGATTCTGCCGCCACCATCCACTGTACGGGTGTGGAGACGGTGACGTTGGGTGACGAGAAGGCGCGGTATGCGTTATAGAGCACCCTCATGTAGGCTGCGCCGGAACGGACGCCCATGTATTGCCGAGCGTTGGCGGCGGTACTGGTTGCCGGCTGAAAGTAGACGGGGAGACGGGGGTCTTTGTATCCGACGAGGAAGGATTCCATGTTGGCACTCATCCGGGTGTCCTGATAGTCGTCCCAGATCATCTTCAGCGGGTGGTTGATTATGGTGGATCCCGTGGTTTTCAGCAGAGCATTGTCGGCGTTCTCGGTGATGACGCCATAGGGTGCTTTGATCGCATCTTCGGCAAGCTTTTTGGCCGTCACCGGGTCGGCATAGCGGATCCTCATGGCGAGACGGAGACGGAGCGTATTGGCGAACCGGATCCATTTCACATAGTCGCCGCCGTATATCAGGTCGAAGTTTTTGTAGGGCTTCATGCTTGCGCCGTAGCTTTCTACAAATTCGTTCAGTTCCGTCACGGCCTCTTCCAGTTCTTTGAAGAATGTCTTGTAGATTGTTTCCTGCGAATCATAGGGAGTTGCCTTGCTCTCTCCTCCCAGCCTGGAATAGGGGATGGGACCATACATGTCGGTTATCCGGTGCATGGCGAATACTTTCAGTATCTGCGCCAGCGCCAGGGCGTCCGGCTTATTGTCTTTCCGGGCGAGCGCCACAATCTTGTAATAGTTGGGCATGAAGCGGGAGAAAGCGACTTCGTAGGGGACTCTGATCCAGTCTTCGTAGGGGACGTAAGTCATACCGTTATTGTCGCCGTTCCAGCTGTGCGTGCCGGTGAGGTAGCAGCTGTAGATGTCCCCGATGAGGTTGCACATCCTCTGATAGGGATTGGAGTCGTCGCCGATGGGGAAGACTTGCAGCTGCATGGCGGAAAAGAATCCGTATTCGAGGTTATCTTTCCCCAGATCGCTGACGCCGTTGGGGTTGGTGTTGTATTCGTCGAACTTGTCCGTACAGGCCGTCAGCGCGAAAAACAGGAAGGCTACGGTGTATGTGACGGCTTTCCTTATGCTGTTTGTTAATTTATATCTTTTCATTTCAGTTGTTTTTGTGAGGTTTGGTTAGAAAATGACTTTCAGGCCGAATCCCAGACTGCGGAGGCTTGGTTGCATGAAGTAGTCGTATCCCTGGAAATAGGTGCCGGTGGATGCCGTCAGTTCCGGATCGAACGGCGCCCTGTTGTAGATCATCAGGAGGTTTCGCCCGGTGAGGGAGAGTTCTACCGCTTCCAGCCTGTTGTCGAGCCAGCCGGCGGGGAGGGTGTATGACAGGGCCATTTCCCTCAGCCTGACGTTTGTGGCGCTGTATACGAATGGCGCCAGCGTAGCGTGACCCACTTCCTTGTAGTAGTTCTCTGCGTTTACGGGTTTTCCGTTTATGGGGACGCCGCCTTCTTCACGGGCTTTGGCGGAGGCTTGCGATACGCCATACTTGCCCATGATCATTTCGGTGGCCGACACGACAACGCCGCCTACCCTGGCGTCTAACAGGAGGCTGAGGTTGAATCCTTTCCAGGAGAATGAGTTGCGGAATCCCAAATTGTATTTGGGACTGGCGTTTCCGGCATAGAGGAGTGTCTGCTTGTCGGAGGAGACGACGCCGGTATAGGGATCAACCTTGATGTATCCCTGGTGATCCGTCTGCAGTCCGGTTACGTATATGTCGCCGATGGAACCGCCTTTCGTAAGGATCATCTGATAGCCTTCGGGGGTGCGGGATCCCACCTCCATTCTGTTCTCTTCCTGCATCGGTTCTCCCGTCCTCGGATCCGGAGTTCCTTCGGGGATGAGTTCCACAATCCGGTTCCGGTTGAGGGTGTAGGTGAGGTTGGTGTGCCAGTTGACCTGTCCTATTTTCTGCCGGTAACCCAGTGCGAGTTCTATCCCTTTATTCTCCACGTTTCCGGCGTTCACATACTGATAGGAGTAGCCGGTGGTGGACGAGAGGTTTTGACGGAAAAGCTGGTTGTAGGTGTTGGACTTGTAGTAAGTGAAGTCCAGGTCGAGCTTTGCGTCGAAGAGTTTCATATTGATCCCGGTTTCGAAGGAGCGGGTTCTTTCCGGCTTCAGATAGGGCGCCGAGGGATAGGAGAGGAGGTTGACAGTGCCGTTTTCCACGCGGTAGGAAGTTTTTCCTATGAAGCGTTCGGGATAGTTCCCGACTTCGGAGTAGGAGATGCGTCCTTTGAGGAATGAAATCTTTGCGGGCGAGAGGTCGACCATGTCGCTGAAGACGCCGGTCAGTCCCACGCTGGGATAGAAGAAGTGCTTCTTCCGGGAGAATGTGAGGGAGGAGGGCCAGTCGACGCGGCCGGTGAGGTCGAGGAACAGGAGGCTGTTGTAGTTGAGCTGTACGGTTCCGAATCCGGCCTGAAGCTGGTCGTGATATTTGTCCTGTGTGGCTTTTGTGCTGCCTCCGTATTCTGTTCCGGTATTGGCTATCCCGCTGTAGTGAAAGTGATTGGCTACGGTGAGGTGTCCTTCGTAACCGGTCAGTTCATAGCGAGTATCCTGCAAGCTGGCGCCGAGGTTGGCGGTGACGCCGAAACGGTCGAAGCGCTTGTCGACGTTGAGTATGACGTCGGCGTAGCTGTTGCGGGAGTTATAGCTGTTATGGAGGTAGTTGCCGAAGGGTGAGGCGAAGAGTTCGATCGTAGAGGCGCCCAGTTTCCGTTCGGCCGTGCCTTCGAGGTTGTCTATCTTGGCCCTTCCGGTGAGGGTCATCCAGTCGAGGATGTCATACTTCAGGGTCATGTTGAACATGTAACGGTCTCTCTTGTTGATGAACTTTTCTTCGTTCACAATCCAGTAGGGATTCTGCATGTTTTCGTCACCGCCTCCGTACTGCCAGAACTGTGTGGAGAATCCTCTTTCGGCGTTGTATCTTTTGTATACCTTATATTTGTCCATGTCGTCGCCGGGGGGGAACAGGTAGACAGGCAGCAGGGGGTTGTGGTAGCGTCCCTGAGTCTTCGCGTTGACGTCTTTTTGCTTCATGTAGAAGGCGGAGAGGTCGAGGAAGAGTTTGCTGTCGATCAGTTCCGTCGAGTTCCGGATGGAGAAGTTGTAACGATCGTAGTCGTTGGTAGGAATGATACCCCGGGCGTTGAGCGCGGAGAAAGATCCGTAAGTCTGGTTTTTGGCTGTCCCGAAGGAGAAGCTGAGGCCGTTGCCGACGGAGGTGCCTGTCCGGAAGAAGTCTCTGGGACGGTAGCCGGAAGGTGTTTCCAGTCTGGAGCCCCAGCTGTCGGGCGATTCTCCGGTCATTGCCTGTCCGTAAGTGTGCTGAAATTTCGGCATCACGAAGGGGTTCATGAAGGAGGTGCTGTTAGAATAGGTCAGCTTCAGTTTTCCTTCGCTTCCCCGCCGGGTGGTGATCAGTACGACTCCGTTGGCGCCCTGGCTGCCGTAAAGAGCGGCGGCCGCTGCGCCGGTGAGGACGCTGAGGGATTCTATGTCATCGGGGTTTATGTTGGATATGCCGTCGAAATCACCTTCATCCGCTCCGTTTTCGTAGGTGCTTTCAGGTTGATGGGTTTTGAGGCCAGGCATGGGTATACCGTCGATGACGTAGAGGGCGTTGTTGTTACCGGTCAGCGATTTGTTGCCTCGCATTACGACGCGGGTGGAGCCACCGACGCCGGAGGCGCTGCTGTTGATCTGTACGCCTGCCACTTTTCCGGCGAGGCTGTTGATGAAGCTGGCGTCTTTTACGAGGGTGACTTCGGAGGATTTGATTTCCTGTACGTTGTAAGTAAGGGATTTGGCTTCGCGCCTGATGCCGAGGGCGGTGACGACGACTTCGTCGAGAGTTTGCGTGTCTTCGAGCAGAGTGATGTCGAGGACGCTGCGCCCGGCGGTGGACAGGGTTTGCGACCGGTAACCGACGTAGCTTATTTCGAGCGTAGCGTCGGGTGCGGAGAGGTTGAGGGTGAAGTTTCCGTCGAGGTCGGTGACTGTACCGCCGGAGGGATTGCCTTGCTCGATGATGGTGGCACCGATGACGGGATCGCCGTTATCATCTTTTACCGTTCCCGTGATTTTCCTTGCGGCGGGTTGCTGCAGGGATGTTTCGAGCTGCGGCGCTTCGGAGGGTGTTTCAGAGGGTGTTTCGTTTTTGAGAAAGACCCGGTTGTTTTTGATTCTGAAGCTGATGCCGGTGTCGCGGAAGATACGGGTGAGGAGGGTTTCCATCTGTTCGTTCTCGGCGTCGACGGTGACGGCGGTAAGTTTCCCGGCGAGGAGGCCGGCGTCGTAAGAAAATTCATATCCCGTTTGCCGGTGCAGTTCTTCTATCACCTGGGCCACGGTGGGGTTGTTGTTCAGCGACAGTTTTACGTTTACGGTCTGGGCGGCGGCCGCGGAGACGGTGACGTGAAGGCTGAGCATGAGCAGCAGTGTGAACGCTTTGAGCGTTCGCAACGGATGGGGGATATGTATCATCCCGCTCTTGTATTTTACGTGTTCATTCATACAGTTTTGTTGTTAGTCTTTTGAATTGATGAGTTTTACTTTTACTTGTACTTCTGTTTTTTGACGTGTGTCATTATGTACGCCCGGGTTACTTTTGAAGTATTCAGGTTTCTGCTGTCGGATGAGGTTGTCTTCATTCTATCTTTCTTTCTGAAATGAATACTTCGCTGTCTTCTATCCGGTAATGGATGGGGGCCAGGTAGCTGAGTATGCCGAGTGCTTCTTCCAGCGTCTCCTCCCTGTTGATGACACAGCGATAGCGACGGTCGGCCAACTTTTTGGATTCGAGGTTGATGTTGACATCGTACAGCCGGCTTAGCTTGTTGACGATTTCGCGGAGAGAGGCGTTTTCGAATGTTATCTGGTCGAGGTGCCAGGAGGTAAATGTGTTGACATCTACCGTGCTGACCGTGTAGCTGTTTCCTGCCACGGTGTAGAGGACTCGCTCGCCGGGTGACATTTCGAATATTTCCTTTCCGCGGTTGTCCTGCAGCACCACTGTCCCGGAGACGAGTACTGTCTCTGTATGCCGGTTCCGGTCGTCCACGCAGATGTTGAAGGAGGTGCCGGTGACCTTTATGTTCATGCAGGGGGTGGTGACGAGTAACGGTGATTCGGGATTTTTCTCTACGTCGAAATAGGCCTTTCCCTTCAGTGCGACTGTCCGGTTTGCGGATGTATAGGTTTCGGGTATCTGCAGTTCGGACGAGGCGCCGAGCCAGACTGTCGTGCCGTCGGGGAGATGTATTTTTTTGACGGTTTCGTTTCCGGAAACGGTGATGGCCGTGTATTTGGCGGCTGTCGACGGTTTCCGTACGGGGAGTGTGAGTGTTGCTGCGGCCAGGAGGGCGGCTGCGTACCGGGTAATCCGGAGGAGAAGGCGCCCGCGTGCGCGGCGACGGATTTTGGCCAGCGTGCGTGCCAGGGCGTGAGCCGTTGCAGCTATGGTGTTGCGACGATTGTATTCGCTGAGCAGGCGGAGGCGGGTTATTTCCGAAAAGAGTTGTCGATTTTCGGGAGTGTAACAGCGCCATTCGTCCAGCTCTCTGCGCTCACGGGGAGAAAGAGGCTGGGCGAGTTGCTTGATCAGTAGCGAAAATCCGGTGTCCATAGCTGACAGTAATGAATAACGTCTATATTGTACGAATATAAAACGTTCAAGACTGGAAAACTACGGAGCGAGAGGGTGATTATTTTGCGAAAAAGAGGAGGGTGAGGAGGAAGAAGTCGTTGGGAGCAAGGTGTGTGCGCAGGAATTTCAGGGTGAGATATATGTGGCTTTCTACGGTGCGGCGGGGGATTTGCAGCTGTTGGGCTACGTCTTTAGCCTTGAGTCCGTCGCGGTAGACGAGGTTGAAGATTTGCCGGCGGGCGGGGGGGAGACGGCTGAGCAGGGCGTCGAGGCTTTCGCGGAAGTCTTTGCTGAGGAGTTCGCGTATGGGCTGACAGTTGTTTTCGAGGTAGGTGTGATACTCTTCGGTGAATTGCCGGAGGGATTCGCGGGTGTATTTTTCGTTGCGCCTGTTTTTCTTGATACTGTCGATGCAGCGTGTGTAGGCGGACTGGAAGAGGTAGCTGTGGAGGCTGTTGCCGGACTGCAGGGTGTGGCGCTTTTCCCAGAGGTAAGCGAATACTTCCTGGGCGATGTCTTCGCCGGCTGTCCTGTCATCGAGGATGACGGAGGCGTAGGTGGCTATCTGGGGATAAAGACGGCAGAATATTTCTTCAAACTGTGTGCGGGTGATGGCTTGAGTGTCCGGCAGGGGGGGCTGTTCTTTTTGTTTCATACTGCAGTTCCGTTCTTTTTCTTCCGTATATGCGGGTAGCCTGTTGGCGAATATGTGTGACTGTCTTTTATCGGGGGACAAAAGTAATATAATTTTACTTACCGTCCGTTTCCGGAATTTCTTAAAAGTTCTCTGTGGGGGAAGGGGACGAAGGGGGGGACTTTTGCCGGCCGGGGGCTTTGCGAATGTCTTCCGGAGAGGGGACAGGGCGGGGTTTTGAGGTGTGGGATAAAATGGTTAGCTTTGCGGGGATTAAACGAACTGCTTTTATGTTTTTTTCTGTCATTATACCCCTTTATAATCGCCCGGAAGAGCTGGATGAACTTCTGGCGAGCCTTTGCGTGCAGACTTTGAAGTGTTTTGAGGTGGTGGTCGTCGAGGACGGTTCGTCACGGAAGGGTGACGCTGTCGTGGAGAAGTACCGCGGTGTTCTG
>JAIRSV010000139.1 GCA_031255275.1 Proteiniphilum sp. | reverse complement strand
GCTTGTTTAACCATATAAATTTGTATTTTTGAGGCTTTTTAATAGCTTGCACGCAAGTGCGCGCTGCTCATGCAGGGCGCACACATACCGTCGCTACGCGACGGCCATATATATAATGTACAGGGCAAGGCCATGCCTTGCCCTGTTCTTTTTTTCGCTCGTCGGGGCGGGTGCTCCCGCCCCTTGCCGCTCCGGCGCTCCCCGAGCTGGTTTTCCCCTAACTGGTTTTCCCCACTTCTTAGAAATGACATTAGAAAAACATTTTCAACTGTCAACTTTCCACCGTCCACTAATGAAGCTTCTTCTCCACAGAATAATATCATTATTCCAAAATATTCTATACCTTTGTCAAACTAAATTACTAAACAAGTCTTATTATTATGAAAGTAAATGACATTATGACACAACTCGAGGTGAAACACCCGGGTGAGTCGGAATACCTTCAAGCTGTGAGAGAGGTGCTGGTCTCGATTGAAGATGTGTATAACCGGCATCCTGAATTTGAAAGGGCCGGTATTATCGAACGAATCGTCGAACCTGACCGTATTTTTACCTTCCGCGTTCCGTGGGTGGATGACAGCGGCAGGGTACACGTGAATATCGGATACCGCGTACAGTTCAACGGAGCCATCGGCCCTTACAAGGGCGGGATCCGCTTCCATTCGTCGGTCACTCTCTCCACACTCAAATTCCTGGGATTCGAACAGACGTTCAAAAACGCGCTGACTACGCTTCCGATGGGCGGTGGAAAGGGCGGATCTGATTTTTCGCCCAAAGGACGTTCGCAGGCAGAGATCATGCGCTTCTGCCAGGCTTTCGTGATGGAGCTGTGGCGCAACATAGGTCCCGATACCGATGTGCCGGCGGGGGATATTGGCGTGGGCGGACGCGAAGTGGGATATATGTTCGGTATGTATAAGAAGCTGGCGCGCGAACATACGGGTACCTTCACGGGTAAGGGTATGTCGTTCGGCGGCTCGCGGCTTCGCCCGGAAGCTACCGGATTCGGGGCGCTCTACTTCGTGCAGCGGATGTGCGAGACGCACGGCATTGACCTGAAGGGGAAGACTGTGGCGGTATCCGGTTTCGGAAACGTGGCGTGGGGCGCCGTGACGAAGGCGACGGAACTGGGTGCCCGGGTGGTGGCCATTTCCGGCCCCGACGGTTACATCCATGACGAGGAGGGTGTGAATACGCCTGAAAAGATTGATTTCATGCTCGAACTGAGGGATTCGGGAAATGACGTGGTGGCGCCTTATGCCGACGAATTTCCGGGTGCGACCTTCTATCCGGGCCGGAAGCCCTGGGAGCTTAAGGTGGATATTGCTCTTCCCTGTGCCATTCAGAACGAACTGAATCTGGGGGATGCCCGCCAACTGAAGGAGAATGGCGTTCTGCTGGTGGCGGAGGTTTCCAACATGGGCTGTACGGCGGATGCGGCGGACTTTTTTACGGACAACGGTATTCTTTTCGCTCCCGGAAAGGCGGCCAACGCCGGCGGCGTGGCCTGTTCGGGGCTGGAGATGACGCAGAATGCCATGCACATCTCGTGGAGCAACGAGGAGGTGGACAGATGGCTGCACCAGATCATGAGTGATATTCACGAACAGTGCGTGGTGCACGGCAGAAGCGGACAGTATATCAATTATGTGAAGGGGGCTAACATCGCCGGATTCATGAAGGTGGCGGACGCCATGATGGCGCAGGGAGTGGTGTAAGCGCGCACGCGCACACACAGCGCTCCGGAAAGGAAAAGCTGTCCCGCAATTGAAAAGAACTCTTCCGAGGAAGGGTTCACGTAAATTGCGGGACGGCTTTCTTTTTACCCCTTCCCCCCGCCCGTCATCAGCGCGGCGGGACGCCGCTCGGGACTGGGACGGAATCGTAATGCCGTCTCGCGCCGAACCTGCACCGGGATACATAAAGGAGGGCGGCAAATTGCCGCCCTCCGGGCTTCTGTTCAGTTGACCATAACTGTGATATTTCCGGACTTTCCGGCATATCGAACATAGCCCGAATCCGGTTTCGGATCAGCGACGATCGAAACGGATGTCGGGTTCCCATCGCAAAACAACCCCTTTTCGGGCTGTTGCATCGTGGCCGTTGCCGGTAATATCGGCAAACACGCTTCCGTCGCCCTCGTCCATTGGCCAGTAACCGATCAGGTCGGGATGGGTGGGGGTGACGGTGTAATACATATTGCTCTTTATCTGTGCCTGAGGGATGGCCCTCTTCCACAGGCGAATCTGACTCACGGCACATTCGTCTGCAAAGTAGTGCGCTCCGCTGGTCAGCATCCTCATGTAGTCGAAGCGCATGAGTCCGCCCTTCGGCGCGGGAGGGTCAAATTTCACCGTCACCTCGCCGTTGCGGAAGACCGTCAGCGTCGTCCCGTCATAGACAAAGGCCCAGTGATACCACTTGTTGTTCCCGAGATCGGGGGCTGTCTGCACCTGTCCTCCCAGGGCTTTAACCTGCAGGTAATTAAAAGGTCTGTTGGCGTCTCCGTAACGGATATAGATCGAATGATCTGCGCTGCCGGTTTCAAAGAGCGCCTGGTTGTTGATCCTGTAGGCTGACATGCGTGCCCAGCACTCCAGCGACCATTCGCCGACGGTCAGTCCCCAGTTTGCGGCGGGCGCCGCGCTGACCGTGCCGGCGCGGCCGCTCATGACGGGCACGGAAACGCACAGGGGTTTGGCCAGCAGGTAGACGAATCCGGACTGGGAGGCTGATCGGGGGACGTTTCCGGTAATGACTTCGCCAAGTTCCACGCCGAGGGCATACTGTTTTCCGTCCGTGTTGAAGTCCTTGACCCGGATCGTATAGGCTACTCCCGTTTCTCCGACGGGGATTGTGACCCGTTCTCCCTCCGGAAGCCGGAGGTCGGGGACGGGGCGATAATCGCTGTTGGCCGCTTTGTTATACCTGTCGATCAGTGCCGCGTTGAGCCGGATCGCTGCAGAGACCTCCTTCGTGGCTTTTTTGGCGAGACGGACGTTTACTACTATATCCACATCGCCGTCCATCGTGTATGTTGCGGATTTCGCCGTTCCTGAGGCGTCGCTCAGGTATACGCTGTTTTCAAGCGTTCCGTAGCCGGCATTGTCGCATCCGGCGAACAGGATGACTGTCAGTGCAACTGCCGGGCATAACTTGTATGTTCTTTTCATAAATACGTTTCTGCTGTTGTTTTCCGTTGAATGATGCCGTATCGCCGGCTGTTATTTTCCTCTTTTCCGGGCGGCGGCGTTCAGCCTTTCATAATAGGTTTTGTAGAGGCTGGTGATGCCGCGACGCAGAAAATAGTATTCGGGTGAACCGTTATAATCTCCCTTTTCTCTGGGGGCGTAGTCGAATCCGGAACGGTAGAGGCCGCATCCGCCGATCTGACGGTTCACTCCGCCGGGATCGTATATGAATGTGGACATGGCGGGGAAGCTTCCGCCGCTGCCGGCGAATGATTCGAAGTTCTCGGTGAGTATTGTCCTGCCGACGACTTCTTCTTTCGTAATCCGGCCTGCTTTGATGTGTGCGGCCATGTCGTCCGTGACGCCTTTCACTCTCAGGGTCAGGTCGCTTTCGGTGAGGGCGCCGTATGACTGGAGTATGAAGTAGTCTACGTAGTGCGATTCCCAGTCGCTGTCCATTCGTCCTCCGATGCCGATCTCGCCGTCGATGATGAACAGGAGTCCGGGGGTGGCCGGTTTTCGTCCGTCGCGTTCTGTCCGCCCGGAACCGCGTCCGAACCAGTATCCCAGTTCTTCGACAAAGATTCGTCGCTGCACTTTGTTTGTCCACAGGTAACTGTCGTTCGCGCCGCCGCTCTGGGGTTCGTAGTCCCAGTCGAAACCGTCGTATCCGGATTCTGTCACGGCGTCGTGGATTGCTTCGGCGTAGCGGCGTATTGCCGGCCTTACGATGGATTCGTCGGAACTGTTCCCGATATTGTATATGGGGTCTTCCGGTACGCCGTCGCCGACTTTGGCTGAAAACTGGGTTACGACGACTTTGGTGCCTTTTACTTTCCGGACGTATTCCATATCGGCTTTGCGTGCGGGGCTGAGGTCGTATTTGGGGTGTCCTCCCCAGTTGGAGGCGATGGTGACTGAATCGGGCAGTCCCCGCAGGCTGTTTTCGCCTGCGGGTGATATGCCTGTCCAGTTGTCGAACCAGACGAAAATCTGGGGCAGTCCCGGCGTTTTTTTCCATTCGCGCAGGGCGGCATAGTATTCGTCTGTCCGGGTGGTGCCGTTCAGGTCGGTGCTGTTGACGGATTTTGTTTCCGTCCACTCGCTGCATCCGGTCTGCAGTACGGCGGCGCTGATGAGTATCAGCAGCTTGTTTTGCATGTTCATAATTACTTTGTTTTCGTTCTCTGTCTTTACGTTTTCTTTCTTTACTGTTTATCGTTTTCTGTTTTTTTTGTCTGTTTTCGTTAGGGCTTTCGTGCCCACCAGAGGTCGGTGTGGGCGGCATCGTCTCCGCCGAGCATCCGGATGGCTTTCAGTACGTTTTCGCCGTTTCCCTGATACTGTGATTCGGGGAAGGGGAGGCGTCTGACCATGCGGGTGGGTGTATTGGTTATGGTTCCGATGTATCCGCTGGAGCTGAGATTGCGCGCCGCGGGGAAGAATTGCGGGTATCCGGTGCGGCGATGGTCGCACCAGGATTCGAAGCCGAGGGGATAGTTGGCGAGCCATTTTTGTGTGATGATTTTTTCGAGCCGGGTGTTTACGGTGGTGCCTGCGTCGGCCCATGAGACGGTGATGGGGGTGGATACGGATACGGTTTGTCCGGTGAGGATGTCTATGTAGGATTCGGGGGAGGATGTTCCTTCGAGATAGTCGTCAATTTCGGCTCCGTGCTGTTCCATCGAGAGTCTGATTCCTGTTTCGTACCAGGTTTTTGCCTGGGTTTCTCCGCCGGGAATCCATCCTCTCAGGGCGGCTTCGGCTTTGAGGAAGGCGGTTTCGGCGGCGCAGAATACGGGGAGGGGGGAGGTGCTTGTGAAGGCGGGTTTGGAGAAGTACATGCTGTTTGAGTGCATGTTCTTCACGGTCTTGACTCCCATGCGTACGCCGCGGTATGTGGCGCCGAAGAAGGTTTTGGTCATGTAGAAGGGGCGTCGGGGGTCGTCATATCCGTTCATGTAGGCTGACAGGGTGGCGCTTGCGGCCAGGTCTTTCCAGGAGTGGGAGGCTTTGCAGTAGGGGTTGTCTTGTGTGGGGATGAGGGCGTTGTCGGCGTTTCTGTCGATGAGTGTTCCGGAGATTGTTTCTTCCATTACTTTTTTTGCGTAGTCTGTGTCTGCGAGTGCGATGCGGACGGCCATCCGGAGTTTGAGGGAGTTGGCCAGGCGTATCCATTGGCTGAAGTTGCCGTGGTAGACGACGTCGTATTCTGCCATGGGGCTGCCCTGGCCGACGTCGGCCAGGTAGCTCCGGAGGGCGGCGATGCTGTTGTCGAGGTCGGCGATCATGGTGTGATAGAGGTCTTGCACGCTGTCGTATTCTATGGCGTCGGTGTCTGTTGTGCCTATCTGTGAATAGGGTATGGGGCCATACGTGTCGGTGACGCGAAGCATGGTGGCGACTCTCAGTATGGTAGCCCAGCCGTAGATGTAGCCTTGTGAGTTTGTGACTCTTTTTATTTTTATGAAGTTGGAATTGAAGTCTACCATGATTGTCTTGAAGGGGTAGTCTACCCAGTTTCCGGGGGGGTTGAAGGTGCCGAAATTGGTTCCTTCCCAGTTTTCGGTTGTTACCATGTATCCGCCGTACTGGTTTCCGATCATTTGGTCGATCATCTGACTTCGGTTTTCCTGTGCGTAGTGCATGGTGGCTATGAGGGGGGTGAACAGGTTGCCGAGTCTTTCGGATTCGGTGAGGTTGTCTTCGGTCGGGTTTGTGGGATGGAGGTTGAGGTTTTTGAAGCCTCCGGTGCAGGTGGGGGTGGTGAGGGTGATGACTGTTGTCAGGAGTGTGGTGAGTGTTGTTTTGAATTTTTGCTGTTTCATTTTGTTACTTTTTTTTCTTCCGGTTGTGTGCGGCTGTTGCGGTGATTGCTTCCCGGTGTGGGGGTGGAAGGTTTTCTGCGTTTGTTCCGTACGTTCGGGTTTTTGTTAGAACTGTAATTTGAGGCTGAAGCCCAGGTGTCTTGCTCCGGGTTGCATGAAGTAGTCTACGCCGGTGTAGTAGGTGCTGGCGGGCGTGGGGGTGACTTCGGGGTCGAACGGGGCTTTGCAGTATATCAGTGCCAGGTTGTGTGCGACGAGTCCGAGGGTGATGTCGGCCGGGTTGTTGAGCGTTTGTCGCGGGATGGTGTATTCGAGGCTGACTTCCTGCAGGCGGACGTTGTCGGCTTTGTAGACGTAGCAGTCGGCTTTGCCGGAGCCTTCGCCGGTGATGTTGAGGTAGTCTCGGGCGGAGATATTTCGTTGGTTGATGTGTATGCCTCCGTGGCGACGCAGGTCGGCGCTGTGTTTTGAGACGCCGTAGCGGTCGAGTATTGCTTGTGTGTTGGAGACGACCAGTCCGCCGAAGCGTCCGCTGAGCAGGATGTTGAGGCGGAGGCCGCGGCAGGTGAATGTGTTTCGCCATCCGGCGCCGTATCGGGGCAGGAGGGTTCCCAGTTTGATGTATTGGTCGGGGTTGAGGTTGGTCATCGAGGGGAGGAGTGTGGCGTGGTCGAGGTAGATGTAGCCGTTGCCGTCGCGTTTGAAGTCGGAGGTCATGTAGAGGTCTCCCATGCTTCCTCCTTTTGTGATTCTGACGATGGGGGAGCCGCTGCCGCCGAGGGTGGCTTTGTCGAATTGGGTGATGCCTTGATACTGGTCGGATTCGTCGAGCAGGCGGGTGATTTGGTTTTTGTTGCCGGTGAAGGTGCAGTCGGATGTCCACGAAAGGTGGTTCCACCGGGTGGTGTAGCTTAGTGCGAGTTCGATTCCGGAGTTTCTGACGTTTCCTGTCTGGACGAGTTTGGCGTCATAGGTGTCTCCGGCTTCCATCACCTGGTGGGTTTGGTTTCCGGTGTCTGACCGGTAGGCGGTGAGGTCGAGGGTGAGGGTGTTTCGGAGGAGTTTGAGGTTGATGCCGGCTTCGTATGCGTGGGTGATTTCGGGACGCAGGTGGTAGTTGGGTCTTGTCCGTGAGAGGGAGTATGCGCCGGTTTGTCCGTCGTAGGAATAGAATTCGCGCGTGAGGTATGGGGCGTAGGAGTTGCCGACGGAGGTGGCGGCGAGGCGTATCTTGAGGCCGGTGATCGGGGGGGGGAGGGTGGTCATTTCGTGCAGAAGGGCGGTGAGTCCTGCCGAGGGGTAGAAGAAGGATCGTTCTTTTGACTGTGACCAGGCCAGGGCGGAGTCCCAGTCGCTGCGTCCGGTGAGGGTGAGGTAGAGTTGGTTTCGGTATCCGATTTCGAGGTTTGCGAAAAGGGATTGTGTTTGACGGTTTGCGCCGTCGTCGTCGAGTTGGAGTATGCCGGTGTCGCGGTGCATATTTTCCATGGTGAACCAGTTTGTCATTTTGTCGAGGTCTCCTTCCATGGAACGGAGTTGCATGCGACGGTCGTTGATGGAGCTGCCGGCGTTGAGGGTGAGGGTGATGTGAGGGGTTTTCCGGCTGATGGCGGCGATGATGTCGGCATAGGTTTGCTGTTCGTCGCGGAGGGCGAAGCCGTAGCGTCCCTTGGGGCCGGCAAAGGTGGCGAGTGTGCCGGCGTGTCGTTTGTCGGTGCTGAGGTGTGAGGTGTTGTCGATGTTGACGCGTCCGGTGATGTTGAGCCATTCGGTGGCATTGTAGGTGAGGGCGGTGGAGAGTATGTATCGTTTTCGGCTGAGTTTCCGGTTCATCCGGTGCATGATCCAGTAGGGGTTTTGCAGGGAGAGTCCCTGTGCTTCGTAGGGCCAGTACTGGATGTTGACTTCGCGTGACTGGTCGTAGCGTTCGTAGAGGCGTACTTCCCGGAAGTCTTCGCCGCGCGGAAAGAGGTAGAGGGCGGGGAGCGGGTTGAAGTACTGTCCCTGGGATACCATATTGGTATTTTTCTGGAGGATGTAGTGTATGCCGGCGTCGATCCGGATTTTGCCGTCGAAGAGGGTGCTTGTATTGCGGCCGATGAAGTTGTAGCGGTCGTAGCGGTTGTTGGGCAGTATGCCGGAGGCGTTGTTTGCCGACAGGGAGAAGTAGCTTTGACTCTGTTTGTTTCCGGTGGAGAGGGTGAGTGTGTTGATGATGCCGGTGCCGGTATTGAAGAAGTGGCGAGGGTTGAACCGGTGGCGGGTGGGTTCGCCCCAGCTTTGGACGGAGCCGGTGGCGTTGCCGTAGGTGTGTTGAAACCGGGGCATCCTGAGGGGGGATGAGAAGGTGGTGCTGTTGCTGTATGTGAGGGTTGCAGGGCCGGCATGTCCTCTTCGGGTTGTGATGAGTATGACGCCGTTGGCTCCTTCGTAGCCGTAGAGGGCGGCGGCGGAGGCGCCGGTGAGTATGGAGAGGCTCTCGATGTCGTCGGGACTGATGTCGGCTGCGCTCTCGGTGCCGGGCTGGGTGGCGAAGGCGCCGGGTTGACCGCCGTTGACGTAGTTGTGCATCGGGATGCCGTCGATGACGTAGAGGGTGTTGTTGCTGAGGGAGATTGATTTCGTTCCCCGCATGATTACTTTTGCGGCGGCGCCGGGGCCGGCAGCGCCGGGGTTGATCTGTACGCCGGCGACCTTTCCGGCGAGGGTGTGGATGAAGTGGGTGCTTTTGACGGTGGTCAAATCGTCGTTGTCTACCTGCTGGAGGTTGTAGCTGAGGGCTCGTTCGGGTCGCTTGAGGCCGAGGGCGGTGACGACTACTTCGTTCAGCACGCGGGCGTCTTCCCGCAGGGTGATGTTGAAACGTGTCCGTCCCTTTGTGCTGAAGTCTTGTGACAGGTAGCCGATATGGGAGATGCGCAGGCGGGCGTTTTCTCTGACTTGCAGGGTGAATGTGCCGTCGAGCGCGGTTACGGTTCCGTTGGCGGCGCCTTTTTCGGTGACGCTGACGCCGGTGACCGGGTCGCCGTTTTGGTCGAGGATTGTCCCGCTGACCTGTTTTTGACCGTTACCCCGTGCGGGGACGATGATGATGAGGTTGTCGTGCAGCTGGCCGGTGAATCCTGTGCCGTCGAGTATCCGGTGCAGGGCGTCGCCGATTTGACTGCGTATGAGGGTTAGATTCAGGTTTTTGGTGTTCTTTAACTGTGATTCGTTGTAAGCGACAAACATTCCCGACTGTTCTTCGACGGCCTTCAGCGCTTCGATGACGGTGATACTGTCTCTCCGTATGGTGATCAGGGTGCGTCCCTGGGCTGACAGAAATGCCTGTGAGGCTGTAATATAGAAAATTATGAGGAAAAAAGAACGCTTTCTTTTCTCATGTGAAAAAAGTTTCATAACTTTAATTTTTAATTTTGCCGGCCTGTTTCCGATGAACCCTTCCGGTTAATTGAATCGGGCCGTTTTGCAGTGTCGGATTGAATATATGTTTTGTACGCAAGAGTATGACGCTGACGCTTGCTGCCGGAATAGAGCTGCCACTTTATTCCGGTTTTTTTATTGTTTCCTCTCAAGACGTATCCATACGGTGCATAAGTTTTAGCGTGTTTACAGTTACCTTTTGCCCTGCCGCAGAGGGTAGACGTGACATTTGCCTCCTTCTGTCCGGTAGCGGATGTTGCCCGCCACGCGGGCGACAATATCCATCACTTCGCTCAGCGAGGCGGTGCTGCTGAAGCGGAACATGTAGGTGTCCTCGCCCAGCGTGGCGGGTGCATATACAAACGGGCAGTCATACCGCTTCTCGAGCGCCGTGAAGAGCGCTTGCAGGGTGACTGACCGGAAGAGCAGTTCTCCGCGCTGCCAGGCGGTCACCTCCTCGAGGTCGGGGCGGTGGACGGATTGCTGACCCGTACGCCTGTCATAGACAAGCTGCTCGCTGGGATGCAGAATCCGGGCTGCCGAGCGGCTGTTGAGTCTGACTTCAATACTTCCGGACAGGAGTGTAGCCGAAGCTGTCGGTTCGCCGGGACAGGCCTGCAGGTTGAATTCCGTCCCCAGCGCCGTCACCTGGAAGTCGCCGGCCTTTACGATAAATGGCCTCTCCTCGTCCTCGGCCACGCTGAAGCCTGCTTCGCCCATCAGGTATACACACCGGCTTTCGTCGGAAAACTCCTCGGGATAGAGCAGCATGGCGCCGGAATTCACCTTCACGCGCGTCCCGTCGGGCAGCGTCAGAGAGGCCGTCTCGGCCTCCGGCACATACAGTTCCAGAAGCTCCCGGCCCTCCGGCGCGTCGCCCGTGACGACGCTGAGTGTGGAAATCAGCGCTGCCAGCAGACATGCCGCGGAGACTTGCCAGAAGCGGAGTGGCAGGACGCCGGCCGAACGTCGACGCCTCGCGATCTTCCTGCGGACATCCTTCAGCGACCGCCGCATTTCGGGCGACAATCGGGTCTGACCGTTTTCCGGCAGAGCGTCCCACACTTCGCGCAGGGCACGCTCCTTTTCTCCGGAAAATTTCTCATCGGCAAGCCACCGGTGAAACGCATCTTTCGGAGAATCCGAGTCCTTGAGCGAAGCAAACAGCTCTGTAATCTTTCTGAAA
The DNA here is from genome assembly GCA_031255275.1 of Proteiniphilum sp. Lineage (GTDB taxonomy): Bacteria > Bacteroidota > Bacteroidia > Bacteroidales > Dysgonomonadaceae > Proteiniphilum. The sequence continues at coordinate 15,119 of JAIRSV010000139.1, read as the reverse complement.
TAATCATCCATTTCAACCTGTTTATGTGTCGGGAGAAACGTCGATCCGGCATGACCGGCGGCGTTCGACCCCTCCTTTATATATATACAACCGGCAGGGGATCGGTACTTAACAGTTTTATCAAAAAAACAGCAAAAAGGAATAGTTTTTTGAGTTCGCGCAAAGCCAGATATATGTGCTGCTCTACGGTACGTACCGAGAGATTCAACCTCACTGCAATCTCGCTGTTGCTGAGATGTTGAAAGCGACTCATCTCAAAAACCTTTCTCCGTTTCTCGGGCATCCTCTCGAGCGCCAGCTTCAGCAGGAGCCTCATTTCGTCGAGATACATCTCGTCGAGGGGATCTCTGAACTCGGCCAGATCTCCCGGCGAAAGAGTGTCAATCTGCGAATGGATATATCCGGATTCGATATTTTTACGTTTGATACGGTTAAAGATGTGATTTTTAACCATTGTATACAGATAGTTCCGTACAAAATTCTTTTCCCATATCTCAGGCTGTTCCCAGAGTTTCACGAAAATATCCTGCGCTACATCCTCGGCGTCCTGTTCCGATTTGAGAAGAATACGGGCAAACGAGCGAACCTTCGGAAAATAGCGGATGAACAGTTTTTCAAATTCTTTTCTGTTTGATTCAGCGTACATGGAATGTTTTAAATTACCAGGAATCAATAGTTAGTAAATACGTTGTTTTTATTACGGATCCCGTCCGGGACGAAAACCCTTGTGGCAAAGATACTATTATTCGGTCAAATACAAACGCTTCCCGCTGATCTTTATTGCAGGCCGCCCGTCCCCCGTCGGGCTGACAATCGGTCAATCTCGCCGTTCAGCGTCAAAGCGCACAGACTCAAAACGTTCGCAGCACACAGTTTCGCCCACTTCGAGCAACCGTACGTCCGTTCCGTTCGCGAAGAAGAAGAGACCGTGCAGCCCGAAACCGGAAAAGCGGACACGTCACCGTCAGCCCGCTCCTCCTTTTTTACGGAAAGGAACGCTTCTCCCCTCTCCCACTCCACCGGAGTGTCGAAAATCTTCAGCGACGGGACGCCCGTCCCTCCGGACGTACCGTCCGTTTCGAGGGAAAGCCCGCGAATACCCTCGCGAACAGAGCGCGGTCGCTCCCCGCCATTCCGAATATTCATCCGAAACAGGAAATCATGCATGAACGAAATAAACGCGTATACGAACAGCGTAACCGTGTCCACGAATGGCGCGATCGCGGGCGGGAATCGCGTAACTGCCTGAACGAATGGCGTAAACGTGTTAATCGAACGCGTAAACGTGCCCACGAATGGTGTAAACGTGGGCACGAATGGCGTAAACGTGCCCACGGATGGCGTAAACGTGCCCACGAATAGCGTAAACGTGGGCACGAATTTTCGCAAACGCAGGCACGAATGAGGTAAACGTGGGCACGAATTCTTCCAAAAATTGAGAAGAAGTGAAGCGGTGAAGCGGGGAAAACCAGCTCGGGGATAACTAGCTCGGGGAGCGCCGGAGCGGCAAGGGGCGGGAGCACCCGCCCCGACGAGCGATAACGAAAACAGGGCAAGGCATGGCCTTGCCCTGTACATTATATATATATGGCCGTCGCGTAGCGACGGTATAATCATGTAAATCATGTAAATCAGAAGAATCACGGTTCAGACAATTAACAAAGAAATCGCTTAATAAAGAAATCGTTCGTCGGGGCGGGTGCTCCCGCCCCTTGCCACTCGGGCGCTCCCCGAGCTAGTTATCTCTACTTCTCCACTTCACATCAACACATCATCGCATCATCACATCATCGCATTATTTCTCAAAGGTGACTTTATAGATTTCTCCCGAAAAGGGTTCGAGCGTGATCCGGAATGGTGTACGGGGTGAAAACGGTATCGGTGGTCTTTCTTCCTGCAGAAGGGGTTGCAACCGGCCGTTTCCGGTGTCTGTTATCTCCAGAAAGGTGTAGGCGTGGGGGGGGATGTGGATGGTACATTCACGCTGTGTGTCGTCGAAGTTGGCGACGATGAGCATCAGGTCTTTCTTGTCGCTACGGAGGAAGGCGTAGAGACGGGTGGAATCAAATTCCCGGTTTTCGTAGTTGGCGGGCATCAGGTCGTAGAAGAGACCGCCGGAAAGGGAGGGTTCCCGGTGGTTGAGGGTGATGAGGCGCCGGTAGAATTGCTGAAGGTCTGTCTCTTCGGGGGTGAGTTGGGTGCTGTCCCAGCGACCGTGGTTGTTCCAGCGGCGCAGGGTGTCTACAGACCAGTAGTCGAAGATGGTGGTGCGGCCGTCCCGACCGCTGAATCCTTCAGCGTCCATGCCTCTTTCGCCGAGTTCCTGGCCGGCGTAGATCATCACGGGGTTGGTGCCGGTGCAGGTGGTGACGAGCATGGCGGCTTTTCCGCGATGGCCGGCTTTGAGGAGGTGGTCGGAGGCAAGGCGCTGTTCGTCGTGGTTTTCCATGAAGCTGAGCATCCGGTGACGGATGTCGCCTGTGCTGTTGAGGGTGAAGGTTATGTCGGAGGAGGGGCGGCGGCGGAGGCTGACGTCGAGCAGGGTGTCGTAGAGGCCGACTTTGTCGTAGAGGTAGTCGAAGGTGTTGCCGGAAAGGTAGTCGCGGTATGCGGCGGGGGTGTATATTTCGGCCAGGAAGATGAGGCCGGGATGTTGTGCTTTTATCGGGGGGAGCGCCCAGCGCCAGAAGGATAGCGGTACCATTTCGGCCATGTCGCACCGGAAGCCGTCTATGCCTTTGTCAGCCCAGTAGCGGAGGATGTCTCTCATTTTTATCCATGTGTCGGGGATGGGGTCGAAGTTGGGTTGTTTTCCGTGCAGGTGGTCTATTCCGTAGTTGAGTTTCACGGTTTCGTACCAGTCGTGTCGGGTGGGTTTGTGCGTAAAGCAGTCGTTGCCTGTCGCCCGGGCGGGGTATTCGCTGTATGGGGGCTGGGTGGGGGTTTCCCCGGGGGGGAGGGGCAGTTCGAGTGCCTGGCCGGGGAGGTAGTAGTAGTTGTTTCGGGGGGAGAAGGCGTGGGTGGGGTCGTCGTCTTCTCCGAAGTCTTTGGTGCCTTCCGGCTTGCTGACTGAGTGGTAGTTTCGTGCCAGGTGGTTGGGGATGCTGTCGATGATTGCTTTCAGGCCGGCGGTGTGTGTGCGCCGGATGAGGGCTTCGAATTCGGCCATCCTGTGGGGGATGTTTACGGCGAGGTCGGGGTCTACGTCGTAGTAGTCTCTTATTGCGTAGGGTGATCCGGCTTTGCCTTTGATTATTGAGGGGTATTCGGCGGGGAGGCCGTATGCGGTGTAGTCGGTGGCGGAGGCGTGTGCGGGTATGCCGGTGTACCAGATGTGTGTGTAGCCGCTTGTCTTGAGCCGGCGGAGCAGGCGGAGGGTTATGTCGTTGAATTTTCCGGTTCCGTTTTCTTCGATGGTGCCGTTGATTTTGTTGGTGGTGACGGTGTTCCCGATGAGTCGGGGCAGTAGCTGGTAGATAAAAAGTTTTTGTTTCATCTTTTGTCTGTATTTCTGTTTGTGTTTCTGTTTTCCGGTTTCCGCGATATGGCTTTTCGTGCTTGCCTGATGCGGTGGAGGCGGCGGTGTATTTTTTCGGTCAGCGTGTAGTGTCTGTGGCACTTCCGGACTATTTCCCAGGATTCGTCCCGGCTCATTGCCAGCGCGGCGCTGTGGTAGCCGGCTTGCATGATTTTCTGCTGGTTTTGCAGGTTGAACATGGAGTATTTTTCCATCCCGCGGGTTTCGATCAGTATGTCGCAGCTGGCTTTGTCGATGATGGTGTTTGCGTTTGACATGAGGTTGAATGTTCGTTCCAGTACTTTCCGGATGTTGTGTTTCCCTGAGGGGGGCAGTGTTTGTGTGACGTTTATGCCGATTACGTATTTGCTTTTTCTGCGGATGACGGTGACGGGGAAGTTTTTCAGCAGTCCTCCGTCGACGTAGGGTGTGTTGTGTATCATCTGGGGGTGGAATATGACGGGGATGGAGCAGGATGCGACTACGGCGTCTATCAGGTCGTCTCCGTTGGTGAATATGACGGTGGTGGCTCTGTTCCAGTCTGTGGCTACTGCGCAGAAGGGTATTTGAAGTTCTTCGAAGCGTGTGGCCCGGAGGTTTTTCTTCAGGAAGTTGTGCAGTCCTGTGCTTTTGAAGAAGCCGGTTGTGGGGATGGTGAATTCGACGAATTCGAGGAATTCTTTTTTCCTGAAGAGTTCTACTATTTCGTCGGGGTGGTAGCCGTCGGCGTAAAATACGCCGGCGAGCGCTCCTGCGCTGGTGCCGGCGATTATGTCGGGCTTCAGCCCGCATTTCTCCAGCACTTTCAGCGCGCCCAGGTGGGCGAACCCTTTGGCGCCGCCGCCGCTCAGGGCGTATCCTAAATAATGTTCGTAGCTTTTTCCGAAGATTGCCATGTTCCTGTTTTTTTCTTTCAAATGTTTTGCTGCACAAATATGGGATTTTTTTTCGAGTTTTCCTTTTGCTGCTGATTGCTGTTTCTCTCTTCTTCCAGCTCTGCCCGCAGTTCCGTCACGGTCTTTCCGGACAGGGGGTGTATGAGGTGGGGGGCTATTTCGCACAGGGGGTCGAGGACGAAGGTGCGGGTGTGACAGCGGGGGTGCGGGAGGGTGAGCGTCGGTGTGTCGATCACCCGGTCGCCGGCCAGGATCAGGTCTATATCGATTGTCCTGTCTGCATATTCTCCGTTTTTGCTTTTGTGGGTTCGGCCTGTTTCTCTTTCGATTTCCTGCGTGATCGACAGCAGGTCGTTTATGCTGATGCGGGTGACTACTTCGCAGACGCTGTTGATGAACATGTTTTCGGACTGAAAGCCGACGGGACGGGTTTGATGAAAGGTGGAGCGGGCTGTGATGTTTCCTATCCGTTTCTCTATTTTGCTCAGGGCTTCTTCCATGTTTTTCCGCCTGTCGCCGCGGTTTGATCCCAGTGCCAGGTATATGGTGTATTCGCTGTTCATTCGCCGGTTCCTTTCCTGCTTGCGGCTTTTCGCTTCTGTCCGGCCAGAATCAGCAGTGTCAGCAATGTCAGCAGTGTCAGCAGTCCCGGCTCGCTCATTCGCCGGGTTTCTTCGTCGGGATCCAGCGATCCGTTTCCGGTCAGGACTTCTTCCTGTTTCCTTTTCAGGGCGGCTTTCTGTGCTTCGTTCTCGACGACCAGGTAGGATGTCGCGGGGGTCATCACCTTTGTGGCGAAACTGTATTTTATCAGTTTCAACTGTTCTTTGCCGGACGTCTCGGGGTGCAGGAGTTGAGATCGCCGGAGGCCGTGCATGGTCAGGGCGGAGAGCCAGCTTTTTTCTCTGATTTCGGTTTCGTCTGTGTCGAAGAGATCTTTTTTCAAAATGATACTCGGCCGGTTGTCGTCGGGTAGGTAGACGGTTGATCCGTCGGCTAATCCGCAGGCTAAAACGGTTTCGCAGAAACAGGGTTCGCGGTATGGGGGCGGAAGCTGTTTTTGCGGATCATCCGTCAGTGAATGTTCCTGCAGAGTGCCGCTTTCATCAAGATTGTAGAACAGGTCGCTTTCGGGGAACTCGAATTTGAAATCCGAGAAATCTTTCTCGATGATTGCATTCCGGATGTTGTCCGTAACGACTATGATGACGGGGCGGGTTTCGTCTCTGTGGGCGTTGAGGAGGGTCGTGCTTATCGCTCTTTCCAGATAGAAGCCGCCTTCGAAAGTCTGTGTCAGATAGCGTTGCTTCCACTCTCCGTCCAGCGGAAAGGTGCTTACGTAGCTGTTCACGAAACTTATCTGTGCGTTCCCGGAAAACGGCCGACAGTCCGTCAAAATCTTCTCGATCCGTCTCGTGAAATCATCCGAACAGCTGTCTTTGCCTGTCGAAACGTCTACCAGGAAATGTAAGCGGGGACTGCGACGAACTTTTTTCAGCGTCTGTTTCTGCTGTGCCGGAATGTAAATGATGTTTCCGGTTTCAATCCCTTCGTTCACCACGGTCTCTTCCGCGCAGCCCAGCGCTACTGTGTGACCGTCAATCGTCAGTTGCACCGGTTCTCTGTGTAAAAATTCAATCCCCGTTTTCCGCACTTCGCCTTTCGAAAACGGAAATATCCTGAGGGCAACTTTGTTGCCCGTGAGATAATGCAAAATTCCGGGATCTTTATTCTCGTTCCGGATATTTGAAAATACCCACATTGCCGATCTCTTTTCCGCCAAGATTCCGGACTCTTTCCTGTCTCCGACGTACAGATAATAGTCGCTGATCCAGCAGCCTTCCGGCAAATCAATCGTGGTGGCATATTCCGGAAACAGGATTTCTTCACTTTCATCGGTTATCTCCAGATCAACCCGGCTTATCCAGGCGTTTTGCGACTTGTCGTAAACGCTGCTGCCCGAAATGCCTGTTATCTTCACGCTGTCGTTCCGAATATTTTCGGCGTTTATCTCAACGGACGTTTCGCCGAAAAATATCCTTTCGATACAGTTGATTTTCGTATCGGACAGGGTAAGATTATCCAGCACCAGCCGGTTGAAATATGATGACAGATAGGGAATCCGGCTGCCAAGAATATTATATCTGCTTTTGTCTTTATGGTATTTGATGACGTCAAGCGTTTTTCGGAGCGATGTGCTGTCGATACTGTATCTCTTTGAATAATCGGGAGTGTATACATACGAGAGCGTTTCGCGTAAAACGCTCTTGTCCTTCAGGAAGGTGGCCGTGATAGATGCGGGTATGACCAGAAATCCCGACAGCGAAAGTCCGAGGATCAGTTTCCCCGAAAACAGAGGTTTCAGGTACGCAAAGTCCGCTGACAGCGCGCTTATGTGAATAACGAAAAGCAGCAATGGCGTAAGCATCAAAAATCCCGCTCCAAAGGCAATGATGGCCATGACGGACAAGGGCAGAAAGGGCAGAAATACCAAAAAGAAATAGAGTGTACAGGCAAAAGTCACGCTTCGTCCGGCGAACAGAAGAAGCCGGTAAATTTTATTGCCGGAATCGGGCAGGCAAATCAAAATACCGTTTATCGCCACAAGGATATAAAAGAGGGGATTGTTGAAATCTCCGAAGATTCCCGAATTGTTTTCACCGAATATCTTGAACAGATGTCCGTTGTTTACCGATAAGCCCATCAGTGGAAGCACAATTGCAACGGGGATTTTCCAGGCCAAGCGGTATATCCGCCGGACAGCCGTTTTTTTCAAGGCAAGGATAAAGACGCCTCTGACCAGGAAAAAAAGAAAGACAAGCGTTGCCGCAATTATGAGAACCAGCAAAGCATGGATGGAAAGTTCGCCGATATTATTAAGGCGCCACAGAGGGAGTATCGTCCGGGAAAACAGGTAGCCCGCAACGGGAACGGCGATTGCAATCAAAAAATTTATCCACGCTTTATGTTCTCCGGATTCGGACGTAAAATGCACAATCAATACGAATAACGCATAGGCAAGAGTCGGCATTAAAAATGTGCCCACGCCGATGAATATACTCTCGGGGATCATCCATTGCGGAACGGATGAGGGAATTATCCCGTCCAGATGACAGCCATACAGATAGATGAACGGAATGTACAGCAGCAGGGCAATCACGCCGTACCGGACGGATACATTCTGTTTTTTGACTGTCAGATAAACCGCATGGATGAAATTCAATAATCCCAGGATTCCCAATGCCAGTCCGAAGGATTTCCAAAGCCGGATACTGTTCTCGTCCAGTAGTGTTTTGATTATGTCGAACTGTCCGGTGAGAAGGACTAACAGCACGATCACCGGTAATGTGTTAATGATAAAAAGCCATTTCGGATTAAGTACGTTTCGCATATTGTTGTCTGTATATTAAAAATTTTTCAAGCAGGTAATAAGTCAAAACAAGAAATGACAGGCAGGTAATTATTCCGACGGCTTCATGTATTATATGCTGTTGGCCGGCCCCTAAAGCCGTTGTCAGATTTTGCACAATGACGGAGGCAAATATCCGTGAAGTATTTACAAAAATCGCCGACAGATAAGCGCCGGACAAAGTGACAGGGATAATCAGCAGTTTGTGCAGCGGCCTGTCGGAATACTTTATTGTCAGATAAGAGAAAACAAGAAAGCCTAATATCCAAAAGTTAAAACCCGAACAGGATTTGTCAATTACAATATTCAGGCTTTCATGATAAAACCCGCAGTCAGCAAGGTAAACGGACTGTGAACCTGTCAGCAGTCCGACAAGCAGGTCTGTCGGTCCAAGCAGGAAAATCAGGTCGTCACTGTCCGCGCGCGTAAAAAGGAACTTCAACAGAATAAAAAGCCCTGCTGCCGTCAAATAATACGGTATGTCCTTATTCGCCCGCACAGTCCCTGTAATATGGCTGCTGATAAATTATCCGGGAATCAGTCTACGATCAGCATCGCGTCGCCGTATGCGCCGAAAGCATATTTTTCTCTGATCGCCTCTTCATACGCATTCATCACCTTTTCGTATCCGCCGAACGCGCAAACCATCATCAGTAATATGGAATAAGGGGTGTGGAAATTGGTGATCAGACTGTTGGCGAGCGTAAATTCATAGGGCGGGAAAATGAACTTGTTAGTCCAACCGTCCCGTGGCTTCAGGCGCCCGTTGGTGCTGACGGTCGTTTCCACCGCACGAAGTACGGACGTACCGACCGCGCAGATACTTTTTTCTTCGTCTTTGGCCCTGTTCACCCTTTCGCACAACTCTTCCGGAATGATCATCTGTTCAGACTCCGTCTTGTGTTTCGTAAGATCTTCCACATCAATCAGGCGATAGGAGCCTAATCCGTTGTGAAGCGTGAGATAACCGAAGTCAATATCCCTTATTTCCATCCTTTTCATAAGTTCGCGGCTGAAGTGCAGGCCGGCAGCAGGAGCAACCACGGCTCCCTCGTGCTGCGCGAATATATTCTGGTATCTCTCCGCGTCATCAGGTTCAGCCTTGCGTTTCATGTAGTCCGGAATGGGAGTTTCCCCGATGGAGAAGAGCAGACTTTTAAATTCGTCGTATGGCCCGTCATAGAGAAAACGCAGTGTACGTCCGCGTGACGTGGTGTTATCAATCACTTCGGCCACCAGTTCCTCGTTCTCTCCGAAATACAGTTTGTTACCGATACGTATTTTCCGCGCCGGATTGACCAGTACATCCCACAGGTGCTGGTCGGGATTCAGTTCCCTCAATAAAAAGACCTCTATCCTGGCGCCCGTTTTCTCTTTGTTGCCGAATAACCTTGCCGGGAAGACTTTGGTGTCGTTGAAGATAAAAAAGTCTCCTTTGTTGAAGTAGTTCAGCACATCCTTGAATGCCTTATGATCCAACTGATTCGATTTTCTGTGAACGACCAGTAGCCGGGATTCGTCACGATGAGCCGCAGGGTGTTTTGCAATAAGCTCTTCCGGCAAATTGAATTTAAATTGAGAAAGCTTCATAAGTTAAAAAAAATCCTGTATCAATTATATTTTCTGTTTATTCTCTTCTATGTTACCGGGAAGGATATTCCCGTCCAGCAGACGATCCATATCGTCGATGTGCAGACAGCCGTCCACGGTGACGTCCCCCACCCTCGTGCGCCGCAAACCGGCGAGGTGTGCGCCCGTGTTCAGCGCCTTCCCGATGTCCCTGGCCAACGCTCTTATATAGGTGCCCTTACTGCATACGACACGTATAGTAATGTCCGGCATATTATAAGAAATCAGTTCGATAACTTCTATAACCAATAATTTGGGTTTTAGTTCAATCACCCTGTTTTTCCGGGCCAGTTCGTAAGCCCTTTTCCCGTCGACCTTCACGGCCGAAAATGCGGGCGGAACCTGTTCTATGGGGCCGACGAAACGGCGAAGTGCCTCTTCTACCTTCTCCCGTGTGATATGGGCTGTCGGATATTCGGCATTGATTTCCGTCTCAAGATCGTATGAAGGGGTGGTTGCCCCGAGACGGACATGGGCGACATATTCTTTTGTTCCGGCCTGTAAAGTTTCTATAAGCTTCGTCTTTTTCCCGGTACAGAGGATCATCACTCCCGTAGCCAGCGGATCAAGCGTACCCGCATGTCCCACCTTCAGTTTCCTTATTCCCAGCCTCCGGCACAGCTTGGCACGTATAACACGAACTACACTGAAAGATGTCCAGTGCAGCGGTTTATCGATATACAGAATTTCACCTTCGATAAAATCCATTCTTTGTTTATGCCATTTTTAAGCCATACTCAGGCCGGCGCCCGAAAAAAGCAGTATAAGCAGTATGGCGCCTGTGATAATGCGGTATACGCCAAATGCCTTGAACCCGTAGCGGGTGAGAAAGTCTATGAAAAAACGGATGGCGAGGATTGCCACGACAAAGGCCGTGACGTTGCCGATGATGAGCAGCAGCATGTTCTCTTTCAACATTGCCGTGCTTGCGGGATCCTTCAGCAGTTGATAAAATTTGTAGCCCGCCGCCGCCGCCATTGTGGGCACTGCCAGAAAAAACGAAAATTCGGCGGCATTTCTGCGGGTGAGTCCGGTGGTCATCCCCCCGACGATGGTGGCCATGGAGCGCGATACGCCGGGAATCATGGCGATGCACTGGAATAGTCCCGTTGCGAGCGCTCTCCTCCACCCTATCGACTGTTCCGGCGAGGGTTTGTCGAAGCATTTGTCCACAAACAGCATAAGGATTCCTCCCAGTACAAGCATCACTGCCACGACTGTCACATTCTCGAGCAAGGCGTCGATCCGGTCTCCCAGGAGAAGGCCTGCAACTCCGGCCGGAACGACGGCTATAAACAGCTTCCAGTAGAAATCGAACTTGTGTATGAACCGGGTAAGGTAAGTCCATCCCCTTTTTCCGGCGGACATGCCCCTGACCGCTTCCTTATCGAAGACTGTGATCGGGTTCAGACGGAAAAAACGCTTCCGGTAGAGAACTACTACCGAGAGTATGGCGCCGAACTGGATGATTACCGTAAATGCTTTCGCAAAATCGGTACTCTCCATTTTCAGCAGCGCCTGGGTGATGATCATGTGGCCGGTGGACGATACCGGAAGAAATTCTGTGAGTCCTTCTACAATCGCTATGATTATTGCTTCTGCTATGCTCATGCTTATGATGTATATGTTTTGCCGTATCCGGTGGTTGCCGAATTATTTTCCGGCGACACTGTTTTTCTCCTTCGAGGGGTACAGAATGCCTACTATCACCAGTATGAAACCGGCAAGACAGACTATCGGGGCTAATTTCGTGCGTCTGGCGTTGAAAATACCGGGTTCAAATCCGTTTTCGAGCGTGGTGGCAGGCCCTGCCATCAGTAGAAAACCGGCTATGATGAGGAGAATGGCTATGCCGAAGATGATCAGATTTGTTTTACTTAGAGCATTACTTTTTTGAGACATGTTGAATATAGTTTTTATACATAATATAACTGGTCCGGTTTCATTCTTACGTACCTGTTCACGGCAAAGGCCGCGGCTATGCCGGAGATGATTATCCCCAGAAGGATTACGACGGTAAATATGATGATCAGATCCGTGGAGTTTATAATGAGTCGGGTTTCGGTGTATTCTCTGCTGAACCAGGAGATGACGGCAAAGATGATCAGATCGGCCATTATCCCCGCCGTGGCGCCCGTGAAAATGTTGCTTATCACGAAGGGCTTCCGGATGAATCTGCCGGTGGCACCTACCAGCTTCATCGTGTTAATGAGGAAGCGCTTCGAGTAGATGCTCAGACGAATGGTGTTGCGAATGAGCGTCAGGGAGATTAGCAGCAGTATGGCCGTAAGGATCAGTAAAACGGTCATTACGTTTGCGAGGTTGTTGTTGATCAGGTCGATCGCTTCCTGCTGATAGAGCAGGTCGGTCACGTTGCTGTTCTGCCTGATCACCGGGGCGATGACGGCTATGCTGTCGCTGTTTGCGTAGCTCGAATGGAGAAAGATCTCAATGCAGTCCTGTACCGGATTGTATCCCAGCAGATCTTCCGGATCTTCGCCCAGATCTCTGATAAGCTGTTCTTTGGCATCTTCTCTGCTGATGAAGCGTGAGGATTTGACAAAGGGTTGCGCATCAAGGCTCCTTTTGATCCCCGGTATTTCGGCGCTGCGTACCTCCGGAGAGAGCATTACGCTGAAGCTCATATTCTCCTTTACCAGCCCGGAAAGGGCATTCCCCATGAAGAGGATCAGCAGGGTGATCCCCAGCAGCACCAGTACCAGCGATATGCTGATGGTGGACGTTATCTTTGCGCTGATGAAGCGGATGACGGATATCTTTTTTTTGCCGGTCATAACGGGTGACGGATGATTAAGTATGGACAGCGTGGGTGAATCAAAATAGTCTGTTGAAATTGCACTTTTTCCAAATAAGCCGCAAAGTAATAAAAATTATTGCAGAAAGAGGAACGAATGTGAAATATTAAGGTCTTTTCACCACCGCGGACATTCCATCCTGATCTCCCTTCGCCGGTGCAAGTCCCAGTTCCCTTGCCTTTTGCAGCAGGAAGAGGCAGGCCGCTTCCCGTTCGTTGGGAATCACCCCGTCCAGTATCGCCTCTTTGATGGCCGACTTCAGCAGGCCGACTTCGCGGCACTGGGGGAGGGCGAAGATTTCCATAATCTCGTTGCCGTCCACCGGGGGTTGAAAATTACGTATCCGGTCTTTTTCCTCGATCTCCTGCAGTTTCCTCCGTACGATCCGGAAGTTGTTGAGAAAGCGGCGTACCTTTTCCGGGTTTTTTGATGTGATGTCGGCTTCGCAGAGGGTCATCAGGTCATCTATGTCGTCGCCGGCGTCAAAAAGCAGACGGCGTACGGCCGAGTCGGTCACCTCTTCCTCCACCAGCTGCATGGGGCGCATGTGCAGCGATACCATTTTTTGTACGTACTTCATCTTTTCGTTCTGCGGCAGCTTCATCTTCCTGAAGATTCCGGGCGTGAGTTTCTCTCCCACGTAGTTGTGGTTGTGGAAGGTCCAGCCCTGTCGCGGATCCCATCTTCTGGTGACCGGTTTGGCGATGTCGTGCAGAAGGGCTGACCAGCGAAGCCAGAGGTTGTCTGTCTGTCGCGCAATATTGTCGAGCACCGCGAGCGTGTGATAAAAATTGTCTTTGTGCCCTATTCCGTCCTTTGTTTCGACGCCTTTCAGCGCCGTCAATTCGGGAAAGATGATGTCGAGCAGTCCCGTTTTCTCCAGCAGGATGAAGCCGACCGAGGGCCGGGGGGAGAGGATGATTTTGTTGAGTTCTTCGGTCACCCGCTCCGTCGAAAGGATTGACATGCGTTTCCTGTTCCGGCCGATTGCGTCGAACGTGTCGGGGTGAATGTCGAATCCCAGCTGCGAGGCAAACCGGATGGCGCGCATCATTCGCAGGGGATCGTCGCTGAAGGTGATGTCCGGGTCGAGGGGGGTGCGGATGATCAGGCTTTCCAAATCCCGCAGCCCGTCGAAGGGATCCAGAAATTCTCCGAAGTGTGCTCCGTTCAGACAGAAGGCCATTGCGTTGATGGTGAAGTCGCGCCGGCGCTGGTCATCTTCCAGTGTACCGTCTTCCACGGCGGGCTTGCGCGAGTCGAGCCGGTAAGATTCCTTTCGGGCGCCTGCAAATTCGATTTCGTATTCTCCGTGCTTTATCTGTGCCGTGCCGAAGTTTTTGAAAACGGTGAGCCGGCTTTTCCGTCCCAGCTTTGCGGCTACGGCTGCGGCCAGTTCGATCCCCGGACCTGTGACTGCCACGTCCATGTCTTTCGACGGACGACGGAGGAAGAAGTCGCGGACATAACCGCCTGTGAGGTAACAGGCAAGTCCCAACTCGTCGGCTGTTTCCGAAATCAGCCTGAATATCTTTTTGTCTAAGTGTGCAAATATTTCTTCGCGGGATATTTCCATAAGAGTAATGCAGTATGGTTTTATTTGTTTGATAAAAACGGACAGCAGAATGATGTGTGTGTTCCGTCAAAATGGCTGCACAACAGTATATTCTCTGTTACGAATTGCAAAATTACAATAATTGTGCTTTACTGCAGCGCCGGATGAGGAATATATTTGTACTTTTGCGAGGGTAAACGGACTGGCGTACAGTCCTCCCACACATACACTAAAGTATTGTTATCGAGATGCATTTTTCCTTTCAATCCACTGCACTTATCCTCCTTTCATTTTTATGCTTTTCCTGTTCGGGGAAAAACAGGGGTGCGAGGGAGTATCTTTCCGAAGCCGGAGAGGCATACCGGGACGGCAATTACTCGCTGGCCAAGCTGAAGATCGACAGCATTAAAATCCTTTTCCCGAAGTCTTTCGACGAGATTAACGCCGGGTTTGCCCTCATGCAGGAGATTCGCATGACGGAAAGCAGACGGAATGTTGTTTTCTGCGATTCCATGCTTCACGAAAAGTATACCCTGCTCAACGAGATGCTTACACTGTTCGATTTCGTACGGGACGAACGTTACCAGGAGTTCGGGGAATATTATCCCAAGTCTTACCCGCATCAGTCTTCCCTGAGCCGGAGCGGTCTGCGCTCGGGCGTACGCGAAAAGGGGGCGCTTTTCATCGAGAGTATTTTGATGGGAAACGCTGTCAGGCACAACAGCATAAGGGTGAGCACGAGTGACGGGGATTTTGCCGAAACGCTTGCCGTCACTTCCGACGGACTGAATTACCGCTTCAGCACGCAGGACAGGTCTTATGAGATTGTCCGTTACAGCGGCGACAGTGAGAATGGGGTGGCACGTTTCATTTTCACTTTCCGCGACCGGCCGCTCTCCATCCGGTTCACCGGCAACCGTACCGCTACCGTCACCATGAGCGAGGCGGCGAAGAAAGGTATCTGCGACTCTTTCGAACTCTCATCCCTTCTGCTGGATATCGAACAGTTGAAACTCGAAAAGGAGAAGAATGAGATGTTGATCAGGTACCTGGAGAGCCGAAACAAGTAAGTAGAGAAAACCAGCTCGGGGAGCGCCCTAACGGCAAGGGGCGGGAGCACCCGCCCCGACGAACGAAAAAAAACCTTCCACTTTCCATTAAAGAAGCTTCTTCACTTCGCAGGGGCGTTGCCCCTGGAACCCCACCGGCTTTTTTGTCTTGACACAAAAAAGTCGGCAAAAAAAGTCAAGACTGCGTCCGTATCGCTCAAAAAATGGGGGCGTTTGCCGGCTAAAAT
>JAIRSV010000031.1 GCA_031255275.1 Proteiniphilum sp. | reverse complement strand
ATTTTAGCCGGCAAACGCCCCATTTTTTGAGCGATACGGACGCAGTCTTGACCTTTTTTGCCGACTTTTTTGTGTCAAGACAAAAAAGCCGGTGGGGTCACAGGGGCAACGCCCCTGCGAAGTGGAAAGTGGAAAATTCTTTTTCGTTCGTCGGGGCGGGTGCTCCCGCCCCTTGCCACTCGGGCGTTCCCCGAGCTGGTTGTTTTTGGTGTATTGGTTTTGTAAATCACGTAAATCAAAAGAATCACAGTTCAGACAATTTTGCCGTTAGGGAGTTCCCCTAACTGGTTTTTTCCGCTTCCTTACTTCTTGCTGCGCGGGGGAAGGAAAAGGGTCAAATCCCAAAATCACAAGAGTCGGACGAATCCTTCACGGTACGTATTTTCACATCTATCGAGTTGGTGACGAGTGAACTGGGGGCGACACTCCGCGTGAGCCACGCGCCACCGCCAATGACGGAGTCGTGACCGATGACTGTCTTCCCCCCCAGAATGGTAGCATTGGCATAAATCACGACGTTGTCTTCCACAGTAGGGTGCCGTTTCACGTCAGACAGCTTTTTCTCCACGTACAGCGCACCGAGCGTGACGCCCTGATATATCTTTACGTTATCGCCGATTTCGGCCGTTTCGCCGATCACGATACCCGTTCCGTGATCCATGAACAGGTTTTTGCCGATCCCGGCGGCGGGATGGATGTCGATACCTACTTTGGAATGTGCGTATTCCGAAAAAATCCTGGCTATCAGGGGTACTCCCAGCAGGTGCATCCCGTGCGCCACGCGGTGCACGCAGAGGGCATGAAAGCCGGGATAGGCGAGTATCACCTCCTCCAGACTCTTCGCCGCAGGGTCAGCCTTCAGATAGCAGCAGGCATCCTCATAAAGCCTCTCCCGGAGCGGGAGGAGCTGCCGGAAAAACGATTCGGTAATCTCGTCGGCTCTCCGCTCGCCGGTGAGCGCGGCGATGTTGACGTGAAGTTTTTCGCCCGCCGCCTGCAACTCTTCGCGTACGCTTACCGGCTTCCGGCAGTCGCAGACGGGGAACATCAGCGAGACAAGCTTTTCGATCACCCCTTCCAGATCGTTCCTGCTGACGGGAGCGTGTATGAGCTGCGGACTGAACTGCCTGATCAGTTCCTCTGTCCTGTCCGTCATAATGATATGGATTGTTTACCGTACATCTCTCATTCTCCCGATTAACTCGTCGCCCAGCGCCTTTTTGTCCTCGATATGCTTCAGGGTGGTCGTCACGAACGGATTTTTGTCGAAGGCGCCGCGTACGTACTCGAAATCCATTGCCCTGTCCTGAATATTCCCGTCGGCGCCGAAGCCGGTCATGAACGAGAGAGAAAATTCCTTTTTCGCATCGCGATAAATCATCTCGTCGAGTCCGGTCACCGCCGCCTTCCATTTTTCCACAATGGCAATCACATCGTCGGCGGTAATTTCGTCGGCACTGATGCTGTAAAACGACCGGATTTTATCCCATGCCCACGTCCATTCGTTCTCATAATACTGCGCGTGCAGTTTCCCGAATACGCGATTGATGTCTTTCAGCCGGGAGATTTCGCCCGATTCTATTTTGCAGAGGAGGTCGTCGATTTCCGATTTGGGCGCGATCAGTCCCGAGACGTCCACCCACTCGCCCAGTCCGGGGGCGCTTCCGGGATCGAGCCTTTGCCTGATCTCTTCGTTGCTCCTGAAGCGGGTTTTTTCCAGCCGTTTGATGATGGAATTTCCCAGGAATTTGTGGATGATGATCTCATAGAGCTGCAGCCCCCGCAGAAGTGACGAGTTGGAGATGACGCAGCTCTGAAAGGTATATGACTCCGACGTCTCCCCGGACACGGCCTGCAGGTTCCGGAGAATATCCATGCCGGCAAATACCTTTTGTATCGTGTAGGGGCTGAGCAGGTTGAAGTTGATACAGTCGAGGCGGTCGGGATCCCTGCGGCGATCTCTCGCCGGCCATTTCCCGGCGTCGCGGATGGTGCCCACGCTGCGCAGGTTCACCCCCGGCGCGATATGGGTACCGTTATCCTTCTCCACGAGGTAGGAGAAGGGGAGGTTCGACGTGTCGGCATGTTTGTAATGGCGTCCCAGTATCAGCGAGAAAGGCCCCACCCTGGCGGGCCACAGCACGTAAGAGTCGCTCGTCGTCTTGGCGCCCCGCTCGATGATTCCCTGGTGGATAGGCCCCAGCTTGTACATGTGGTTGCTCTGATTGGAACCCGATCCGGCATTCATAAAGGAAAACATCCCGGCGATGAGCAGCGTGGATTTGTGATGGGTGACGGTATAGGGGCCGGCAAAGAGGGCGCAGGCCTCTCCGTTTTCGCCCTGACAGTTGCTGAAAAAGAGGGAATCCGAAGCGGAATAGCCGTGGTCGATATGACAGGCCTGACCGATGAAACAGCGTGAAATGATCGATCCCCCGTCAATGGTGGAACCGGAGCTGACAATGAAATCTTCGGCAATCACGTTGCGTCCGATGTAGACGGGATCGTGTCCGTTGCTGTTGATACTCCCGTTTTTCAGCTTCATCGCGCCGGTTATCTTGCAGAAAGCGCCTATCCGCACGTTTTTGATATAACCGACGTTCACTATCATGCAGTTGTCTCCGATGGTTCCCCGGTCGGAAGTATGTTTCCTGCCATAATAGTCGATGATCGCTTTCATCCGTTCGATCAGTTTCGGGCGGTGGCGATAGAGGGCATAGATGTAGGCGAAATGGGCCGACAGCTTGTCGTTGATATGCACCTCCCGTCCTCCGGTTTCGTTCAGCACGTTGACCTGCACTCCGTTTCCGAACGAACTCATCCCGTTGACCATGATTACATCAATGTTCTGGATGAAACAGCCTTCGCCGATGGTGTAGTTGGCAATGTAATTCTGCACATTTTCAATCACCGCATTGTCGCCAATGGTGCAGTTGTGGATGACGGCGCGGTTGATGCAGGCATGTTTTTCCAGTCCGCCGGGCAGGGGGAATACCTTTTCGAATATTCCGAGTTCGACCTTGCCTGAAAAATGGCTTTCTCTTACGTAACGGGGATCGAATCCTTCTTTGACGGTGACCAGTCTCCAGTCGGCGCAGCTGCATCCGTTTTCTTCCAGCAGACCGATCTCCTGATGCGTTAAACTTCTGTAAAGTTTCATTTGTTGATTGTTCATTGAATATGATGTGTTAAAAATGATCTCTATTCGACAGCTTTACTGAAAGGAGTGGCCGTTCACGACTATTTCCGACGGCGCTTCCGCGTGTTCCCTGATTACATTACCGTTTTCGTCAACCAGAATATACCATGGAATTGCCACATGCGGGGTATTTTTATCGTATCGTTCACAAAGTTCCTCGAAAAGAGGCCTGCCTGTGCGGATGTGTGCACCTGAAAGTCCGTAGAATTTGATCGCTTCTTTCCATTGTTGATCGCGGTCATCTTCGTCTATTGAAATATAAAGCGGTTGAATATCCTGTTCGTCCAGAATCTTTTTCAAGGCTTTTTGATATTTGAACTCCTCTTTGCAGGGGCCGCACCAGGTAGCCCAGATGTCGATATACACTTTCTTGCCTTTGAACGGCTTGATTGCCTCTTCGAGGGTGGTAATGTTTTCGTAACCGTCCACAAAATGCACGGTTTCGTCGAACGGATTTTCAATGATCTGATGGTATTGAACGATCTGATCTATTTCAGGTTTTATATACTTTGAATATTCGTTGCCCGGATAATCTTTTGTGAACTGCTCAAAAAGCGAGA
>JAIRSV010000119.1 GCA_031255275.1 Proteiniphilum sp. | reverse complement strand
GCTCCCCGAGCTGGTTATTTTCCCATCATCACTCCGTCGCCTCGATTTTAATTACCACGCTGGCTCGTCCCCTGTTCACCAGCGGATTGAAACCGGCTTTCATCAGAAATTCCCCGGAATAGACTTTCTTCGAATCGACCGGAGTCCTCGTCCCGTCATACAGATTAATCTCCGTCAACCGGTACATCTTAGCCTCGTCCAGCCCCTGAAGACGCACGGGACGCAGAGATGCGTCCGACAAATAACGCCAGTTAGTGAGGTAATTGAACATGATCCCTTCCGTTTTCTCCTCATTCACATACAGGAGCGAAGCCATGTCATTCTCATACGGACTCGCCAGACGATACATCTCCCCGTGCCAGACGATATTC
The DNA here is from genome assembly GCA_031255275.1 of Proteiniphilum sp. Taxonomy (GTDB): domain Bacteria; phylum Bacteroidota; class Bacteroidia; order Bacteroidales; family Dysgonomonadaceae; genus Proteiniphilum. Next base: position 21,382 of record JAIRSV010000119.1, on the reverse strand, counting down.
TTGAAACCGTTATAATTCATCACCGTCTGCCGGGCAAACAACCGGTCACGTTCGCTCAGCTCGTCCACGCGGATGTCGAACCCAAGCTTCCCCATCGACGCCACATCTATGCGATATTTCAGCGACCGGTCACGACTCCAGTCCGTGACGTGACTGCACATCGCTATCGCGGGATAATAATACGAATAATTCCACTGCATGAATACCCGTTCCAGCGGATCCGTATTGTCACTCAGCCAAAACTCGGTGAAGTATTTCAGCAGATTGTAATCCGAACGGCCCCCTCCCCCGGAACAGAGCATGATGGGGACGGTGGGATATTTGTCCCGTATCCGTTCCAGCACCCTCTGCAGCCCCTGTGAGTAAGCCACGTAAAAGTGAGACTGAGGAATCTTTTTCCGCTCCAGATACTTCGAATGAGCGTTGAAGATCGGCGCATTGCAGTCCCATTTGATGAATGCCAGCGAGGGATTCTCCGTAAACAGATTGTCCACGACGCCGTAGACAAAATCCTGCACATCAGGATTCGTCAAGTCAAGCACCAGCTGATTCCTGAAATAAATTTCAGGCCTCTTCTCCTGCCTGACCACCCAGTCAGGATGCTTCTCATACAGATCACTCTTGGGATTCACCATCTCAGGCTCGATCCAGATGCCGAACCCGACGCCCGCCTTCCCGGCCTCGCGCACCAGGAAGGGAATACCGTCAGGAAGCTTCTCCCGGTTCACCTCCCAGTCACCCAGCCCCGCGTGATCGCCGCTGCGCGGATACTTATTGGCAAACCAGCCGTCATCCAGCAGAAACATATCCACGCCCAGCTCCTTCGCTCCGCCAAAGAGACTCACCAGCTTCTCCTGATCAAAGTCAAAATAAGTAGCCTCCCAGTTATTCAGCAGCGTCAGGCGACTGCCCCGTCCCTCGCGCAGATTATGATTCCTCATCCAGCCCTGCAGGTTGCGGCTGCCACGACCCGTCCCCTCGAACGAGAGGGTATAGACAAATCGCGGCGTCTCAAGCCGCTCGTCCGGCTTCAGGCGGTAAGCCGACTGATAGGGATTGATCCCGGCCACGATGTGCAGATTTTTGAACACATCCGTCTCAAACTGCAACGCGAAGTTCCCGTTCCAGGCAAGCTGACCCATCATCACGGCACCGTGCGTCTCATCCGCCCGTCCGTCCATCGACAGCATGAAGTTCGGCGAAGTGAGCAAATGCTCCCTCGTCCCCAGTCGCGACTCCACGGTATGCATCCCCTGACGCAGGTGCGTCACCACCGGTTGCAACTCCTTCGCCCAGTCTCCGTTATAACTCGTCAGGAAATAATCCCTCGCGTTCAGATAAAGGTTCGCCGACGCATACTTGTGCAGCGTCACCTCCCCCCGTTCGGCATGTCTGATCACGCACCACTGCTCAATCACATCCCACTTCCGCCACGCCCTGTAGAAAAGTTCCACGAAAAAGGGATAGACCGGATCCCGCAGCGTGATCGCCGTCAGCGTAGCACCCTCATCCGTCTGCGAAACGGTGTGACTTTCGTAAAGAAGACTCAGCGAATTGTTGCCGTCCGCATGAACGGCCGCAATAGCCGGTTCCGTAAAATTGTTATCGACCCCGGCCACGGCATAGGCACTGTTGTTGGAAGCCGCCCCGCCGGTATGGAAATTAAAAATATCCTCCGTGCGGGCATACTCATCCGCATCAGAGAGAGACCGGCCGAAGTAGACAATCTTCAAACGGTTATTCACATCGGTTTTCAGCACGGCAGCCACATTCTCCGTCTCAATCGGAATGACGACACCCTGTCCGAAGGAAACCGATACGGAAGACGTCACAAACAGCAGGATCGCAAATACACTAATAAATTTCATATAATCAGGTTTAAAATTTCAACTGAATTAAATATTGGGGGCAAAGATAATAAAATTTCAAAAAGGACAATACACCCCGTCCGGAGCAAAACCAACCCCACAGCACCCCGTCGACCGCAGGTCGGGAAGATGTTTTTCACGGAAAACAGAGAAATATTTCGGGAATAATCCCTGAATGTCATCCCGGTTACGGTCGCCGAACGCCCCCGCTGTTTCCGGACAAAAAAGAGACCGTCCCGCAGAAGATAATCTCTTCCCCTCGGGACGGCCCCTCTTTCCGCGGAAGCTCCGGATTACATCCCCGAACTCCCCGCGCCGGCAGACATCCATCACCGGTCAGCCGCCTCAGCCCTGCGGATACTTCGCAAAATCGGTATTACGCATACTGCCCGTCTCCCTCAGCGCATGGTGAAAGGCATAACAGGCATAAATGTCCTGCGGAAGATGCCCCTTCACGCCGCGGTTGAGGTACTCGTGCAGCAGCGGACGGTAATCGGGATGAGCGCAATTCGCGATAATCTCCTCCGCGCGTCTCCTCGGCCCCTTTCCCCGCAGGTCAGCCACGCCGTATTCCGAGACCACAATCTTCACCGAATGTTCATTGTGATCCTCATGCGTCACCTTAGGCACGATGCAGCTGATGGCGCCGCCCTTAGCCGTGGAGGGGGTGAGGAAGACCGAAAGGTAAGAGTTACGGGTGAAGTCACCCGATCCGCCGATCCCGTTCATCATTTTCGTCCCGTTCACGTGCGTCGAATTGACGTTACCGAAAATATCCACCTCAATAGCCGTATTCAGGGCGATGATACCCAGTCGGCGCGCTATCCCCGGATTGTTGGATACTTCCGAGGGACGCAGCACCAGTTTGCTTTCGAAGAAGTTGAGATCGCCGCAGAAGCGGTGAAGCGCATTATTGCTCACCGTGAGCGAACAACCGCTGGCAAACCGGATGTAACCCTGCCGCATCATGTCGAGCACGGCATCCTGTATCACCTCCGTATATACCTCGAAGCGAGGTATGTCGGGATTGACGCCCATAGACGACAGCACGGCATTGGCTATGTTCCCCACGCCCGACTGGATGGGCAGAAATCCGGAGGGAATACGTCCCGCCTTCATCTCCGATACGAAAAAGTCAGCCACATTATTACCGATCCGTTCCGTCACCCCGTCCACCGGGGCAAAGTCGCTCCCCTCACCGTCCCGGTCAGTCTCCACAACAAAAATCTTCTCCGGATCCACCCTCACGCAGTCCGTCCCGATGCGGTCGCGCACCGCATAGACCGGAATCTCCTTCCGGCCGGGCGGATCCTGCGGCTCATAAATGTCGTGAAGGCCGCGCAGCCCCGAAGGGATTCTCCTGTTCAGCTCCACAATAACCACGTCAGCCAGGCGACAGATGGTAGGCGTTATCCCGACGGCAATCGTCGGCACAATCTCACCCCTCTCGCTCACCGCGCAAGCCTCCACAATCGCCACGCGGATCTTCCCGAGGAAGCCGTAACGAATCTCCTGTGCAAGCTGCGAGAGATGCAGGTCAAAATAGTCAAGCTCGCAGCCGTTGATCGCCGCCCGCATATCGCCGTTCGTCTGATAAGGCGTACGGAACGCGATAGCTTTCGCCCGCGCCAGTGCGCCGTCGACAGAATCGCCCGTAGACGCCCCCGTCAAAATACCTATCCTGAAGGGATTTCCTGCGGCATGTTCCGCCTCCGCCCTTTTGGCTATCTCCACCGGCACCACCTTCGGGCAGCCCGCATGGGTAAAGCCGCTGAAGCCTACGTTATCGCCATGTTTCACAAAGCTCGCAGCCTCCTCGGCACTAATAAATCGTAATGACATAAATAAATGATTTGTGTATATAAAAAGAAAAATCAAAACAGCTCCGGAAACGGCATCTCAATACCTCCTCCGGATGATCTCCCCGTAAACCAGCCCCTTCTTCAGATCCTCGTGACCCTCTTCCGAAGCCGGATTCCCGAGCAGCGGATGCATGAATCCTTCCGCAGCCGCCTTCCGCGCGTCGCCGGAAGCGTCGGGCGAATCCGGATCTTCTTCATAAAAAGAATTGGCATCATAATCAAAGGCATAACCCGGCTGGGAAGACTGTTCGTCACGAATAGAAACCAGATCGGCCGAAGAACGAAACTCCCGGTGAACTCCCTTCCCCTCACGGGCGGAAGCAGGTGGCAACGGCGGCGGCACCGGACTGTACCGGTCACTCTCCCGCGGACGTACCCATCCGTCCATCTCCTCCTCCTCACCGGTCAGGGGGCGGTATTCCGCCTCCATCTGCCTCTGTAACTGTCTCTTTTTGCGGGAATCTTTAAAAAAACCCAATATCACGAAAAAGACCAGAAGGACAAAATAAATAACATCTCCAAACTCCATATTTTGATTAATTTTGCATCCGGACAAAAATAGTGATTTTTTCTGTAATGAAGGATACGGGTCAGCATAAAAAAAAATCGAGAGTAACTTCACAGCCACCCTCGAACAAATTAACCAAAACCTTAACTACGAATCCCTTTTTAGAGACCACAAAGGTAACAATAAGAATTGAAACATCGCAACATTTATCTTGATAAATTAACGTTTTAACTTTTTCGGAAGTTAAACACACCGTTATACACCCAACAGCAAGCAAAAATGAAAGAACCAAACGGATTGAAAGAAAAAAAATTATTCATAGAGACATACGGCTGTCAGATGAACGTGGCAGACACCGAAGTAGTTGCCTCCATCATGCAGATGGACGGCTATCGCCTCACCGACAGCGACCGCGACGCAGACGCCATCTTCGTCAACACCTGTTCCATCCGCGACAATGCCGAACAGCGGGTAATACAGCGGCTGGAATATTTCAACGCATTAAGAAAAAAACGAAAAACCCCCCTCATCATCGGCGTACTGGGCTGCATGGCCGAAAGAGTGCAGTCAGCCCTGATCAACGATCACAACGCCGACCTGGTTGCCGGCCCCGACGCCTACCTCGACCTCCCCAGCCTGGTGGGAGCCGCCGAAAAGGGCGAAAAACCCATCAACATCACACTCTCCAAAACGGAAACCTACCGAGACGTAATCCCCCTCAAGCTCAGCGGAAGCCACATCACCGGCTACCTCTCCATCATGCGCGGATGCAACAGGTTCTGCACCTACTGCATCGTCCCCCACACCCGCGGACGCGAACGCAGCCGCGAACCCGAAAGCATCCTGAACGAACTGCACATCATGCGCGAAAAGGGATTCCGCGAAGTAACCCTCCTGGGACAGAACGTCAACTCCTATCATTTTGCCGACAGCCGCCGCCACATCCACTTCCCCGCCCTGCTCGCGCTGGTCGCCGAAGCCGCCCCCGGGATGAGAATCCGCTTCACCACATCGCACCCGCGAGACATGACCGACGAAACGCTCGAAACCATCGCCCGATACAAAAACCTCTGCCGTCACATCCACCTCCCCATACAGTCCGGAAGCACGAGAATGCTCAAGCTGATGAACCGGAAATACGACAGAGAATGGTATATGGACAGAATTGCCGCCATCCGGCAAATCATCCCCGGCTGCGGCCTCTCTACCGACATCATGTGCGGATTCCACTCCGAAACCGAAGACGACCACCACCAAACGCTCACCCTGATGCGGGAAGTGGGTTTCGATTCAGCCTTCATGTTCAAATACTCGGAACGTCCCGGCACGTATGCGGCCAAACGCCTGGAAGACGATGTGCCCGAAGAGGTCAAAAGCCGGCGTCTGCAGGAGATCATCAACCTGCAGATGGAACTCTCGCGACAAAGCAACGAAAAAGATCAGGGCAAAGAATTTGAAGTGCTGACGGAAGGCACCTCCAAACGGTCGCGCGAACAGCTCTTCGGCCGCACCGACCGGAACAAGGTCGTTATTTTCGACCGGAAAAATCACCGCATCGGCGAGTTCGTAAAGGTGAAAATAACCGGCTTCACGCCCGCCACACTGCTGGGCGAATCACTCTCCCCCCCTGACGCGGACACCCGGATGATGCGCTGAATTCGAAAAAAAGATACCCGCAAGAAGGCGTTGCTCGAAAGGAAAGTATTTTCTACATTTGCCGGGCAGCCTTCGGAAGCGGCACCTGATCATGAATAATTACTCACTGAAACTTTTTTCTTATGAAAAATAATGTGTCTTTTGGATACGGAGCGCTTGTTTCCACTGCAACAGACGCCACCAATACCGCCGGTGGTTATTTGGCAAATCGCTGTGCCGTCGATTCGTATGGAAACTGAGAAAGAGGTCGGAAATTATTCAGGAAAAAGAAAATCCGATACACCCGTAACCGCTGCCGGCGCCGGTTCCGGCTGAAATCCGGACACCCATACGGGGTCAAAAACAATTTCGCAGGTAATACGTTGTATTTAGTGAGAAAAAAATCATCAGACTGTTAAATAGAACCAATTAATTTTTTAAACTCAAAATTATGAAATCAGAAGCAAAGTTATTATTAGGACTGGGTATCGGCATAGCCCTCGGAGCCGCAGTCGGTTACATCATGGGCAGCGACAAAAAGGAAGAGTGGCTGGAGCAGGCTAACGAGTTTGCGGATAAAATACGCGCCAGCGTGAAAAGCGCTATATACAGAGGAAAAAGCGAGGTACAGGACCTGAAGGAAGATATCGACGACATTGCCGAAATTGCAAAAAAAGAACTGGCAAAGGAATAATATCCATATCCGCAGTATATCCGTAGTATCCTTATAACCGAACAGTAACGATGGAAGAAAAAAAAGTAAGTACGCTATTCGAAGATATGCGGGATGATGTTTCACACTACATCTCCAGCTCCTTTGAACTCGGAAAACTGGAAGTATTCGAGAAAATCAGCCTGGGATCGGCCGCCACCGGTTATGCCCTGACCGTGGCGGGAATCATTCTGATAACGCTCTTTTTCATACTGCTGACGCTCGCCCTCTATCTGGGCGAACTGCTTCAGAACCTTTGGACGGGATTCGGTATCGTGACGGCGCTCGCCCTCCTGGTACTGCTGACCGTACTGCTTTTGAAGAAACCCTTCAAAAGGAAAATTACCGACGAAGTCATCCGCTTCCTGATGGAGGACAGAGACGATAAAAAGAAAAGTAACGCGTGATGAGTACCTATAAATTAACCCCGCTGGAAGAGCTGCGGTCAGAAAAGAAAAGACTGCGCGAAGAACGCATCATCGCAAGTCAGCGACTCTCATATCAGCTGCAGTACCTGAGCGACAACTGGGGGACGCTGCTCACCCGCGGCATCACCTCATCCGTAAAGGCGAAACTGGCCGAAACGGTAGATCACCTGTCAAGCGGCACATCCGGTACACCCCATCCCTTCGCGGCAAAGAGGAGCAATCCGTGGCTGAATCTCGCCCTCTCAAACCTTCTTCCGCTCATAGGATCGCTCTCGTGGAAAATAGCCAAGCCCGCGCTCATAGCCTGTGCAATCCGAAAGATTCCCTCCATGCTGTTCGGCAGCAGGAAAAGGAAAAAAACTAAATAGCAGATCGGTGGACGGTACTTATACCGTCCACTTTTGCTATCCGGGCACAAAGCTGATTCACCTCCTCCGCACTGTGGACGTGTATGTTGAAAACCCCTTCAAAAATACCATCATTCGTCGAGACATTCACGCTCCGGATGTTCACCACCATATCCTCCACCAGCCGGGACAGAATCGTCCCCAGAATCCCCACCCGGTCTATCCCCGTGAAGACGATGGATGCCTGAAAGGAATACTGCCGATAATCGCCCCATTCCACGGCAATCACCCGGTCACCATAATTGGATTTCAGTTTCAACCCGGTCTGACAGGAGCGCTTGTGCACCTCCACCACCTCCTTCTCCGTCACGTATCCGAAAACATCGTCGCCCGGAAGCGGATTGCAGCACGCAGGTACCGAAAAGTTCCGGCGAAAGCCAACCTCCGTAAGCCGGAAAACCCTCTTCCGGTCAATCGCTTCCCCCCCGGCTTCCGGCTGACCTTCCGGCGGGACGGGCGTCGACGGCACCCTCTGTCCCGGCTTCCCGCTTTTCGGGTCGGAAGGGGGCGCCTTCTTGATAACGTTCATAGCCTGCTTCATGTAACGCACAAACAGATTGTCCTGCTTCTCAGGCTCAATCTTCATCTTAAAGAAAGCCTCCCTGTCCGGGGGAAGCGATACGCTTTTGTTCCCGATCAGGAAATAAAGGTCATCCTTGTTTTCCGCCTTATAGATATGGAGGATTTTATTGAAGAGCGTATTGTCGACAGGCTCATGTCCGAAGAGTTCCGCCAGCATGTTCTTGCCCTTCTCGGCAATCCGGCGGCGCTGCCGTCGCAGCGACGCTTCGATTTTGGTATGCGCCTTGGCGGTCGTCACGAAGGTGAGCCACTCCGGCTGTGGATTGACCGACTGAGAGGTCAGGATCTCCACCTGATCACCACTGCTCAGCTTCCGGCTGAGCGGCGCCAGCGTGTGATTCACCTTGGCACCCAGACAGTGGTCACCCACGCGCGTGTGGATGGTATAAGCAAAGTCGAGCGCCGTAGCGCCCTGCGGAAGCGTCTTGATCTCACCTTTGGGCGTGAAGACGAATATTTCGGACGAAAAGAGATTCATCTTCACCGTATCCAGGAAGTCGATCGCGTTGGGATTGGGATTGGACAATACCTCCTGAATGGTTTTCAGCCATTTGTCGAGTTCATTATCCTCCTCAATCCTGTTCTCCTTATACTTCCAGTGCGCGGCGAACCCCTTTTCGGCAATATCATCCATGCGACGGCTCCGGATCTGAATTTCGATCCACTTCCCGTCGGGACCCATCACCGTGAGGTGGAGCGCCTGATAACCGTTTGACTTGGGATAACTCACCCAGTCGCGGATACGGTCAGGGCGAAGCTTGTAGATGTCCGTGACGGCTGAATAGATGTCCCAGCACTGCTTCTTCTCGTCCAGTCCGGGGTATATCTCGAAGATGATACGCACGGCAAACAGGTCATATACCTCCGAAAAGTCGATTCCCTTGGTCTGCATCTTGTTCCAGATGGAGTAGACGGACTTGATCCGCGCCCGCATCTCATACTCCATATCCATCCTGTCGAGCGCCTCGACCACGGGGACGGCAAAATTCTCATAAATCTTGTTACGTTCCGGCGCCGTATCCTCGATCTTCCTCGCCAGCGCAGCATACGTCTCCGGGTGTTCATACTTGAAGCAAAGCTCCTCCAGTTCGGTCTTGACGGCAAAAAGCCCCAGACGATGTGCCAGCGGAGCGTAGATATAAAGTGTTTCGCCCGTGATCTTATACTGCTTGGCGGGTGCCATCGACGAGAGCGTGCGCATGTTGTGCAGCCTGTCGGCGATCTTGACGAGGATTACGCGAATATCGTCGGACATGGTCAGGAGGAGTTTCCTGAAATTCTCGGCCTGCGCCGACACCTTCTCGCCAAACATTCCGTGAGATATTTTCGTAAGCCCGTCCACAATCTGCGCGATCTTGTCGCCAAACAGGGCACGGATGTCCTCCACGGTATAATCGGTATCCTCCACCACGTCATGCAGCAGGGAGGCCGAAATGGAGGTGGAACCCAGTCCCATCTCCTTCGACACGATGCGGGCCACCGCCAGCGGGTGCATGATATAAGGTTCGCCCGATCGCCGGCGCGCCCCCTTGTGAGCCTCCTTCGCCATATTATAGGCGCGGGTGATGATGTCCGTCTTTCGCCGGTGATTCGAGTTCAGATAATCGTTCAGGAGAGTCTGAAATTCATTTTCGATCATCCGATCTTCTGCTGCCTGTTTTTCCTCGTCACTCATAAAGCTGTTCAACCTGTGTTTAAGTTCCTTCGCTCAGCCGGGATTTTCCGTCGGTGATTGAATATGCCGGAGCTGAATCCCGATGTTTTACTTTAATGAACGAAATTACAAATAAATCCAAAAGGAAGGTCTATCCTGTCGGTTATTTTTGATTCACGGCGACCGCGATTTCGCACCGTGACCCTGTTTTGTTGCGGTGATTCTGCCGGCGCGTCGCCGGGCGGACAGTTTGGCCGTATCAAGTGTAGTGCCGACCCTGTTCCCTCCGCCGTAAGGCATTGAATACCAGTTCTCCGAATCGAATAGAATATGGTCGGAAGTTATTTTTTCCGTCCATTTTTAATTAGAAATGGCCATTTCTAATTAAAAATCGCCATAACTGATTAAAAATCGTCATTACTGATTAAAAATCGTCATTACTGATTAGAAATCGTCATTACTGATTAGAAATCGTCATTATTAATTAGAAATCGCCATAACTGATTAGAAATCGTCATTATTAATTAGAAATCACCATTACTGATTAGAAATCGCCATTACTGATTAGAAATCATCAAGAAGTGAAGAAGAGCGCCAAAAACAACCAGCTCGGGGAGCGCCGGAGCGGCAAGGGGCGGGAGCTCCCCGAGCTGGTTTTTTCCACATCACCACATTGCCACTTCATAATCCTACCGAATCCCGGTAGAAATCCAGCGCTTCGAAAATCAGTTCCCTCTCTGCTGTCTGGTCTATCCGTACGTCTCCCGTGTCGCCCAGAAGGGTGAAGCGGATGTGATTTCCTGTGTTTTTCTTGTCGTGCCGGACGGTTTCATACAGCGTTTCATAATGGTCGCACGAGAGTGACAGGGCGCCGTAGTGTCGGCGGATGAAGCGGACGGTCGGCAGCAACTTCTCCTTCGGGAAACCGCAAAGCCTGTGCGACAGCCAGAGTTCCGCAATCATACCCCAGGCCACGGCATAGCCGTGGGCTACGGGTTTCCCGCCGGTCATGGCAAAGCTCTCGAATGTGTGGCCGAGGGTGTGACCAAAATTCAATGCCTTCCGGATATTTTTCTCGCAGGGATCCTTTTCCACGATCTCCTGCTTGATCTTCACCGAACGGAAGACCAGGTCGTTCAGCTTCTCAGGCTCCGCCCGGTCGAAGGGGTATGACAGGATCTCTTCCCATTCCGCGGCTGAGCGGATCAGCGCATGTTTGATCATCTCCGCATATCCCGACAGGATGGCCGTCGGGTCGAGTGTGCGGAAAAATTCGGAGGAGATGATCACCGCTTCCGAGGGGTAGAAGGAGCCAATCTCGTTTTTGTAACCTTCGAAGTTGATGCCGGTTTTGCCGCCCACGGCGGCGTCCACAGCTCCGAGCAGCGTGGTGGGGACGTTGATGTGGCGGATGCCTCGCTTGAATGTGGCTGCGGCAAATCCGCCCAGGTCGGTGACCATGCCTCCGCCCAGGTTCAGCAGCAGCGAGTGACGCGTGGCGCCGTTCCCGGTGAGGTGTTTCCATACTTTGCCCAGCGTTTCGGGCGTTTTGTTCGTGTCGCCGGCGGGGATCACAATTTCTCCGGCTTCGCGCAGCGAGGGCTGCGCTGCCAGCAGGGGCAGACAGTGGATATGCGTATTTTCGTCCGTGAGGACAAACAGTCTGTCGTGCGGGATGCTCCGGATGGTTTTTTCCACGTCGGTGGCGGGATGGCTGCTTTTAATGATTGGTTGCATGAAAGGGTGTTTCGGGGATCTGTTTCCGTTATTTTTCAGTCGGCAGCGGTTGCCGGCCGGGGCCGGGCACGGCCTTCAGTGCGTGATACAGTTCTTCCTGAATGCGCTCTCTGATATTCAGCGCAGAATGGCGGTTGGGTGTACGGGACGGGTTTACCCGGTTGGAAAGGAAGATGTAGATCATGTTGTGCGCGGGATCGACCCAGAAGCATGTGCCGGTAAAGCCCGTGTGACCGTATACTTCGAGGGGGGCGCCCGGACTGGTCGGGCTGTAGCGGCTGTTCTTGGGATCGGGTTTGTCGAATCCCAGTCCGCGACGGCTGACGCTGCTTCTGGCCGTCGTAAAGAGCCTCACGGTTTCTTCGCTCAGATAGCGTTCGCCGCCATACTCTCCCCCGTTCAGCCACATCTGACAGAGTTTGGCCAGGTCGCCGGCGCTGGAGAAAAGTCCTGCATTTCCCGATATTCCGCCGAACAGGGCGGCGCCTTCGTCGTGGACGTAGCCCTGCACGTGCTGTTTCCGGAAGAAGGGATCGTCTTCCGTGGCGGGGATTCTCTCCACGGGTATTTGCCTCAGCGGGAGGAAGGTGGTGGTGGCGGCTCCCAGCCGGTGATAGAAGTGTTGCTTCAGATATGCGTCGAGATCCGTTCCCGAAACAGATTCCACGGCTTCCTTCAGCAGCATGAAGTTAAGGCAGCTGTACCTGTAACTTCCCTTGCGGTTCAGCGGGGTGTCGATGATTTCTTTCAGCAGCTTGTCGTGCATTCTGTCGCTTGCGTACAGGCCTTTGGCGACGGGGTGGTGAAATTCTGCCGATTCGACGGTGGCGATCAGATCGGGCAGGAATTTGTAGTCGGTGCGTCCCCAGGCGCCTGCGTACCGGGCGTGATGGGTGGCTGACTGTCGGCCGAACAGTGTGCCGGCGTAGCTGTGTGCGTCAATGGCGGCGGTATAGTAGGGGATAAAGGCGGCCATTCCCGTTTCATGCAGCAGCAGGGAGCGCAGGCTGAGGTTGGCTTTGTTGCTACCCCGGGTTTCCGGGACGAATTTGCCGAGGGGATCCTGAAGGTGTATTTTTTTTTCGTCATACAGTTTCATGACGGCCGGCAGGGTAGCGGTCACCTTGGTGACGGATGCCAGGTCATAAACCGTTTCGTCCGTCACCTCCGGGCTGTCCCGGTAGTCGAATTTGCCGAATGACCTTTCGTAGATAACTGCGCCATCCTTTGCCACCAGTATCTGGCAACCCGGATAAGCCCGCTGTCTGATCCCCTCCAGTGCAATACTCTCTATCCCGTCGAACGCTTCGGAGGAGAGACCCGCCTCTTCGGGCATGGAATAGCTCAGGCGGATCTTCCTTGTGTCAAGACCCGTCCCTTCGCCGATTGCGCCGGCCGATACCGGAAGTCTTCCGCTGATGCCGATCCCGCCGAAGATGCCCTGTGCGGCGCTCATTTGTGCAAAATCGGTATTGTCGTAGGCCACGATGACTGCTGCGGCGCTGCTTGCCGAGGTCTGAAAATTCGCCAGCCTGTAGGGTGAGGTGAAAAATACCAGTACCGTTTTCCGGCTTTTCGTCAGCCGCTGCAGCGCGGCGGCGTCAACGGCGCTGTTGGCATGAATGGAGATGATGAGCAGATCATACTCCTTCAATTCTCCCGCTTCGGGCAGGGTGCCTGCGGACTGGGCGCCGAATGTAGCTGTGGGGGCATACTTCTTCAGGTATTTGTGGAAGGTGCCGTTCTCCGGAGCGCCGATGGACAGGGCGGCGATTTTTGTTTCGTCGAGTCTCTTCACCGGGATCACCTCCGGTTCGTTCCTGACGAGGGTGAGAGCGCCGTCATAAATCTTCCTCCGCACCCATTCGGCGGAAGGGGCGCTTACGCGGCTGCGGACGGCGGAGGGGTTGATGGGGGCGGATCTGTCTGCTGCGAGGAGGTATTTGCAGGTGAGTATCCTCCTCACCTTCTCCTCGAGGAGCGATGCGGAGATTGTACCCTCTTCGGCGGCTTTTTTCACCGAGGCGAAGTCCCGCTCCTGGCCGGCAGCCCCCAGTATGATGTCATTGCCGGCCAGCAGCGCTTTTACGCACGCGTCGGGCTGACCGGAAATGCCCTTCATGGCCATGCCGTCGGTGAAGACGAGTCCGGTGAAGCCCATCTCTTCGCGGAGGAGGCTTACGCCTACTTCCGGCGAAACGGATGCCGGCTTTCCCTTAGTCTCCAGCGCCGGCACATTCAGATGTCCCGTCATTATCCCCGACAGTCCGGCGTTGACGTATTCGCGGAAGGGGAACAGTTCCACCTGATCCAGCCGTTCGCGGCTGTGGGCGACGGTGGGCAGCGTCTTGTGCGAATCCTCCGAAGTGTCGCCATGTCCGGGAAAGTGTTTGGCTACCGACATCACGCCATTCTCCTCCAGTCCCTTCGCGTAGGCGATTCCGGCTCTTGCCACGCTGAGCGGATTCTCTCCGTAGGAACGGGTGCCGATGACGGGATTTTTCGGATTGCTGTGTACGTCGAGCGAGGGGGCGAAGTTCACATGGATGCCCATCTCCCGGCACTGACGCGCCACCTCCTGTCCGTAGCGCTTTATGATCTCATCGTCCTGTATGGCGCCGATGATCATGTTCCGGGGATATGCGGGAGCGTCCGTCAATCGCATGGACAGACCCCATTCCCCGTCGAGGGCGATCAGAAGCGGTATATCGGTAATCTGCCGGGCATAATTGGTGGCTTCGGCCTGCTGCGCCAGCGTCCCTTTTGAAAAGAGCAGTCCGCCCACCTTCCGCTCCCGGACGTATCCCGATATTCCGGACTTCCATCCGCCGTTCAGTGCCGCAAGGGGCATAAAGAGCTGGCCGATCTTTTCGTCGAGCGTCATTTTCGCATATACCGAGTCTACCCACCGGGTCATAGCCTGTCTGTCCGCCTTTTCATACAGGGCGGTCGTTACCTGCGCCCCTACCGGAATCGGGAACAGGACGGTGATGTATAAAAACAGAAATACCTTTATTATTTGCGTCTTCATGTCGCTTGTTTTCCTTTTGACTTTCTCCCTGACTTCTCTGACTTCCTCACCTTTCCGCTTTCTCCAGCGTCACATCTATTCGGCCCACAAATACGCCCCGTCCGTTGGTCTGATAGATTATCACCTCTTTGCCGTCCGTGTTTTTTCGAATCTGCGGCTCCTTCAGATAAGTATGGCTGTGTCCGCCGATGATCAGGTCGATAAGGCGGGTAGCCTCGGCCAGTTCCAGATCCTGCTGATAGCCGAGGTGAGAGAGGCAGATCACCATATCGCACTGATGCTGCGAACGAAGCTGTTCGGCCAGTTCGCCGGCAGTCTTTACGGGATCAAGAAACTTCATCCCCCTGTAATTATCAGCGGCAATCAACCCCTGCGGCCGGACGCCGATACCGATGACGCCGATCCTGATGCCGTCTTTCTTCAGGATAATATAAGGTTTGACCAGTTCGGCCAGCGCGGTCTGAGAGAAATCGTAGTTGCTGGTAATGACTGGGAAATCAGCCTTGCGGATCACCTTCTCGAGCGCCTCTATTCCATAATCAAATTCATGATTGCCCAGCGTGGCGGCATCATATTTCATCAGGTTCATCGCCTTCACCTCCACCTCCCCCCTGAAGAGGTTGAAGTAGGGCGTACCCTGAAGAAAATCACCCGCATCCAGAAGGAGTACGTTTTTATTCTCCCGTCTCACTTCATTGATGAAAGACGCTCGCCGTTCCACCCCCCCCTTGCCGGGAGCGCTCCTGTCGGTTTCCGGTAGCGGTTCGATGCGGCTGTGGGTGTCGTTGGTATGGAGAATCACTATCTTTTTTTGCGGGAATGTCGGGAAGAAGAGAAACAGAGAAAGGCAGAGCAGTATAATGTTTTTTGAAGTACTCATAATTTTTTCGGAATAAAGAGGAATGTTTGATTGGCGGATTGACCGGTGTGTCGGTGGATTGATTGATAGATAGATTGATAGATGGATGGATTAACTCTTTACGGTAATGCGTCCGTCGAGTACGGATTTTATTTCGTTTCCGCGGCGGGTCTGTTCGCGCATCCAGTCGATCATCACATCGCGCAGCGTAATGCCGGTGTTGACGCTGGTGACGGCTTTGCGGAAAGCGGTCATGTTATCGTTTCCCTCGGCCAGGTAATCGAGCGTGACGATATGATAAATCCTGTCACTGTCGATGGCCTGTCCGTCGACGGTGACGCTTTTTACCTTCCCCGCCTCGATCACCAGCTTTACGTTCGACGAAATGCCCGCCCCGCCTATGCGTGCATAGGCGTCGAACATTTTTTTCAGATCATCGCCTTTCAGTTCCAGAAAGGTAATGGCATTGTCGAAAGAGTAGATCTCATAGAGATTGCCGACGGTTACCGTCCCTTCGGGCAGGGCGGCGCGGTGTCCGTGAACATTCATCACCCCCATATCCGCCCCGTCCGGAAGATGTTCGTCGCCATACGACTTCATCACATCTGCCGTGAGGTTTGTCAACAGACTTTCAGGCCTTTTATAGTCCATGAAGCCGGTCGACTTTCCGATTACCTCGTTCATCTCCCGGTCGAGTTCCGTCTTATAAGATTGCACAAGCGCAGCCATCTCCCGGTGAGGAGAGGCGTCGTAAGCTGAATCCATCTCGACGATGACGCCGGACATTTCCGTAATCCTGTATTGCTTCTGACTGCAGGAAAAAAACAGGAGGATTACCGCACCGGCAATCCATGTTGTTGTGAATCGCATATTATATATGATACAATTGTTTTAATATTTTGTTACTTCCGGCGGACAACAGTTGCCCCCTCGTTCGTTGAGGGTCGGTGCGTGTATCCGGGCAGGGAAGCCGGTCGGCAAAAAACGGTCGGCCGTTTTCCAATGCAGCCCAAAAGTACATTTTTTTACCGTTACCGTCAAGACGCGGACGAAAAATAAACATTAAATTAAGATTTGGGCAGCACATTAAGGAAAAAACTCTATCTTTGTCCCCGCTTTGCGTAATCTCTGTCGGTGTCAAGCCGTTATATTGCGTTCGAGAAAAGTTAATTATTAACATAAAGCTTTAGAGAAAATGAATTTAATAAAGATTGCGGAAGAGTCTTTCGCGAGAGAAAAGAAGGAATTTCCCAAATTTAAGAGCGGTGATACGGTTACGGTTGCCTACCGGATTGTGGAAGGGAGTAAGGAACGCATACAGCAGTATCGCGGCGTGGTGATCAAGATAGCCGGTCACGGAGACGCCAAGCGTTTTACCGTAAGAAAGATGTCCGATAACATTGGCGTGGAACGTATTTTCCCGATGAACTCTCCTTTCATCGAAAGGATTCTGCTGAACAGCGAAGGAAAGGTGCGTCGGGCAAAACTGTATTACCTGCGCAAACTGCGCGGAAAAGCTGCCCGCATCAAGAAGAAAGTGTATTGATGTGCGGCGCGTGAGAGATATGTAAGATTCACACTGTGTAAGCTCCGGATATTCCGGGGCTTTTTTTGTCCCGCTGCAAAGAATTTCGGCGGATTTGCCTATTTTTGCGACAATACACCTGTGTTTAAACAGTAATATGCTTCACAAGACAGAAGGGATCGTGCTCGGTACGACTTCCTACAGCGACGCCTATTCTATCGCCCACCTTTTTACGCGCGATTTCGGCCGGATTTCATACCTGTTGCCCGTGTCGCGCGGAAAGAGATCGAGAATACGGAACGCGCTTTTTTTCCCGTTATCGGTACTGTATCTGGAAGTCGAACACATTCCGCTGCGGGATATACAGCGGTTGAAAGAGGCGGAACGACAGTTTCCGTTATACGCACTGTGTACCGACATGACAAAGGTTTCGCTGGCTTTCTTCATTTCGGAATTTTTGTCGTGCGTGCTCCGGGAATCGAATCACAGCGAATGGACTTTCGATTATCTGAAAAACTCGGTGGAGACGCTGGAGGTTGCCGAAAAGGGTCTGGCGAACTTTCATCTGGCGCTTATGATGGGTTTGACCCGTTTTCTGGGGATCAGTCCCAATATGGAGTTTTCGGGAGAACAATCTTTCTTTGACCTGCAAAACGGCGAGTTTGTGGAGAATGAACCGTTACATTCCCACTACCTGCACGGGAGTGAAAGCGCCTGTCTGCGCGATCTCTCCCGCATGAACTACGCGAATATGCATCTTTTCGGACTGTCGCGGAACAGTCGCAATGTGATCGCGGATCTCTTGCTGGATTATTACCGGCTGCATATCTGTAACTTCCCGCCGCTGAAATCGCTGGAAATCCTGCGTGAAATAGGGTAGGCGACGGCTGACTTTGCAGGCGTCAGAACGCGCCGGCCGGGATCAATATCCGGTTTGTGACTTACTCTGCCGTTTCGCCGTACACCCAGCGATTCTTCGCCCCGATCTCTTTCATATCTGCAGAAAAGCGTTCCCGGAGATGTTGGCTGAATATCCTCGCCCCTCTGTAATTCAAATGACTGATGTCTCCGTAGCAGGAATCGGGCAGCGGGTATGCGGAATAATCCATGTACTTGACGTCAGGCATGTAAGCGCCGTGAAAATCATTCGCAAACTCATTGTCTCCGTACTTTTCCGGTTTGTAAGTCGGCGTATTCAGCAGAATCAGTTCCACGTCTCTCGATTTACACAGTTCCACAATCTTCAGGAGATATGCCTTTTGATAAACCGCCAAATTAATCGAGTCTCCGTCTTCCTCCCTGCTTCCGGCTTCCGGCTCATTGCCCCCGCGCCTGCGCTCAATATCTTCCTGCAATTTATCTCGGTGAAGTTCTCTGTATGCACCGATATTCAGGGCTTTGCAGGAGAGCGGTTTTCCTCTGAGCATATTGATGAGAAACATGTATTCCGGATGCAGGGCGGCATGAACAAACGCTACCTTTTCTTCGGAAAAGACCGCCATTTCTTCCTTTTCCATAAACGGGAGATACCGTGGAATCCTTTCGGCCATATTGGATTCAGAAAAGAGCCACTGATCAATACCTGCTCTGACATTTCGTCCCCAGAAGGAGAGGATGACCGTGTCCATCTGTTCGTTCTCCTCCAAAAATTTCTTCAACTTGCAGTATGAGTACAGATAGGCCTCCGCGCCTATTGAAACGTTTTCTGCTCGTGAAAAAATGTTGTCGTCGATCGCAAACCTGGTATGTGAATCTCCCAGTATGAGAATATGTTTGCCTTCGGACAGTTTGAATGAGGCCTTTGACTGTATTGAATAGAGACCTCCGATAAAGGAAACGATAAGCGTTGCCGTGATCAACGCGAATACAACGGACTGGCTGATAAATTTTTTCATCGTCTTTAAAATTGAAAATAAATAAAGGGAGAAGACACCCCTCCCAACATCACGATCATCCCTGCGATGATCATGTAAATCATCCATCTGAACACGCGGTTACGGACGGGAATCCGTTCCAGAGTATACTGTTGCCTGCGTCCGAACCATTCCGCGAGAATCAGGATCGTTGATACCAGTAAACCCAGCAATCGCCTGTTCCCGCCTTCGGTTGCCACGAACACATCAGAAAACGAGAGGGTACAGATCTTCGATATGTAATCAATCGCCTGGTGCATATTTTCCACCCTGAAAATAATCCACCCGATTACCACGAGAAGGAACGTGAGCAGCATTGACAAACATTCTTTCAGCGTCGGCAACAGCCTGTTCTCCGCCACGACGGCGCCGGTATGTTTGCGATTTTTGCCGAGCAGCAACAGCGGCATAAACAGCAGCGCGTGATAGGCGCCCCAGGCGATAAACGTCCGGTTGGCCCCGTGCCACAGGCCGCTCACAAGAAAGATGATGAATGTGTTGCGTATGACTTTTGCCTTTGAAACGCGACTTCCGCCCAGCGGGATATACACGTAGTCGCGAAACCAGGTGGTCAGCGAGATATGCCACCGTCGCCAGAACTCGGCAATGTCCCGCGAGAAATAAGGGAAGGCGAAATTCCGCATCAGATTGATTCCGAAAAGCCGTGCCGAACCGATCGCAATGTCAGAGTAACCGGAAAAATCTCCGTAAATCTGGAAGGCGAACAGCACAGCCCCAATCAGCAAAGTTCCGGAGGAATAAGATGCGTAACCCTCAAAAATCTCGTTCACCGCAACGGCGCAGTTGTCGGCCACTACTGTCTTTTTGAACAGTCCCCACAGGATTTGACGCATACCGTCCGTCGCCTGCGCATAGTCAAACGTCCGCCTGACCTGAAACTGCGGCAGCAGATTGGTGGCGCGTTCGATCGGGCCGGCTACGAGTTGCGGGAAGAAGCTCACGAATGTGAAAAATGATACAATATCCCTCGTCGGGGCGATTTTTTCACGATACACGTCGATGGAATAGCTCAGCGCCTGAAAGGTGTAGAACGAAATTCCTACGGGGAGGATAATTTTCAGCGTATGTACGTTCAGCTCTTTGCCGAAGAGCGTAAAGGCTTCCACAAAATTCTGTACGAAAAAGTTACAGTACTTGAAGAATCCCAGGATGAGCAGGTTCAGTACGATATTGGCGGCGGTGATACGCCTTGCGCGTCGCCGGATGGACTTTTCGTCCAGGTCGCTCCGGTTCCGCGTATGCGCAATCCATACGCCGCTCGCCCAACTACAGACGATGGTGACCGTCATCAGTATCAAAAACCGCCAGTCCCACCAGCCATAGAAGACGTAGGACGCCGCCACTACAAAAAGATTTTGCAGTAACAGGCTGCGGTTGAAAACAAACCAGTAGCACAAAAATACTACCGGCAGAAAAACAGCGAAATCAATAGAATTAAAAATCATATCCGTAATGTATTAAACGATGATCGCAAAACGTGTATTGTTATAAAATTCACCAACAACTCATTACAAATTCAAACAGCATCATGCGGCAACCTCTCCCGCCCGGTCGCCCATGAAAATCTCATAGCTACGATTAATAAATTTTATTATCTGAGCGAGATACAAAGATACTTAGTTAAATCCGGAAAATTGTTGTCAAAAATTTCTATTTCTTGTCATTTCCTGCCGCCCACACTATTTTTTGTTAATTGCCATTGATTGCTTTAACAAAACCATAGTTCAGCTTTGTTTGCCGAGAAATATCCAACGAGCAGGGCTGACGCATCTAAACTTTTAGAAGTTTAATAAGGTATTGGTTATCCTATCCGGCTTTTAATCGTTTGCCCCTAACACCGACTTTCGTTGTTTTCTCATTTTTAAGCAGGTTCAAAGCGATGCGGTTGAGGATGGAATAATTTTGTGCGGCAAATCCGCTTCTTTTCTGACTGTTATCTTCATTAAAAGCCACGTCAAGCACCCAGTGCAGGGAGTTTTCTATCGACCAGTGAAAGCGTACGGCACCGTTAATTAACAGCGCGTTCGCTTCAAGAGAAGTGATGTACAGGCGGCTATCTTTTTCTTCTTTCCCTGTACTTTTGAAATAGCGAACCGACTCCACCCTGACAAGGCTTTTCAACCCTTCCCATTGATCGGCCTGTTCTATCAGGGAAAGGTCGGCTATGACCTGGCAGCGACGTGTTTCCACCCGGCCATGTCCCGCATCCAGCTGTTCATCCGATGAGACTGATGGCAGAAAGCGGAAGGATTCTTCGACCTGTTTCTGCAAATTGCCCTGATTCCCTTTCAAAGCCAAGATGTAATGTGCCTCTTTGTCTACGATTTTAGCGGCAATATCCCTCTGACAACCCATCGCGTCTATGGTTACTGTGCAGCCTTTGAGCACGAGTAAGTCCGGCAGGCGGGGAATAGCGGTGATCTCATTCGATTTTTCATCCACTTTTATCTGACCCAGGACAATATGATTCTTCTGTTTCCGGACGCTGACCATAACACTTTTTAGAGATGGAAGATGAATTTTTTCCATTTATATACAAATAAAATTAGATGCGTCAGCCCTGTATTTATTTCCTGAATCTACTTCAGGACATGAAAAAAAGTGTAAGTTTGTGGGATAATTTCAAAACGACAATATTTG
>JAIRSV010000114.1 GCA_031255275.1 Proteiniphilum sp. | reverse complement strand
TGTTGCAAGCCGCGATTCAAAAAGAATGTCGGAGACAATGCGCCGTTTACGTACGGCACTTCTCACAAAACAGGCGATCACTTCAGGGAGTGTCCCGCCTTTGTGATGCAATCCAAACATCGGGTGCTGATACAACTTCATTTCCTGTATTGTGGGTGAAAAAACGAAAACTTATAAATTGAGCGCTTGACCGGGTAATCAATTTTAAAACGAAACGAAATTCCCCGTTTCGGTGGCTGTCCGAAAGCCGCTGCAAATGTAAGGAAGTTTTTCGGGAAAAAAAATTCTTTCGGAAAGATTTTTTCACTTTTCCCGCACAATGCCCCGGCAGCCTGTCGCGCAGAGGTACTCCGCCTGTAATTTTTAACCGTCCGCCTTCCACATAATCCTTCATACGCTTGTTTTTGTGAAAAAAAATCAATTCCTTCGCAACTGTTTGCGAGATGCGGCCTGACAAACGTGCTGTCACAGGCCGAAATCTCCCGTGAAACAGCCGTTTTTACAAAGAATGAATTTGACAGCCATCCAAAAAACAGATCAACAATGAGCAACGAGTGTATATCCGCCATCCTGCTCGCCGCCCTGCTCGCCGCCCTGCAGGGCTGCGACGGGCGAGGGGAACCGAAAACCGTCTGGCAGACAGGTATCCGGGACGGCCGGGCGTCAGAATTCGCCCTGTCCTCCGGAGACTTCAAAGAGTTTCTGAATCGCGACTTCGGATGGGAAGACCGCTTCTATCTGATCGGGAAATCAAAGCCCGAGGAAGACTTCCCCTGCGTACTCCCCGGGCCGGACGACGCATGGGGAGGCACCAGTCACACAGCCGGCATCAGAACCCACGTCCTCAACATCCTCTTCGGGATGAAGACGGCGCCCCGCCGCGGCGAATGGAAACTGATCATCGACATCCTCGACACGCACAGAGAGCGTCGCCCCTTCCTCAAAGTGACGGTCAACGGCCAATCATCTACCCACATCCTGCCCACCGGCGGAGGCGACGAGTCTCTGACCGGGAATTATGCCCGGTGCATGCCCCATACCCTGGAAATTCCGCTGGACGCCGGGCTGATCAGGAAAGGCGGCAACGAAATAAACCTCACCATCCTCGAAGGATCATGGCTCCTCTTCGACGCCATACGGCTCGACGGCCCCCGCCACGCCATCCTCCGCAAAGAGACGGGAGCGACATTCGTCAGAAACGTGGAGGCCGCCGACTACCTGCTGGCCGAAACCCGAAGCCAGCCTCTGCTCGTGGACATGGAACATCTGACGGGTACGCCCCTTGCCGAAGTCTCCGTGGACGGAAAAATAATACTCCGTCAACACCTGGAGCAGGGACGCTATCAGCTCGAAGCCCCCATGCCCGCCGTATCCTCTCCGCGAAAAAGCAGCTACACCATATCCATCGACGGCAAACCGGTCGAAAAAGGAAAAATAATCCGCTCCCCCCAAAAGGAAATCACCGCCGCAGACTACGTGGACACCCGCATGGGGACAGCCCATTCACGCTGGATGATAGCCCCCGGCCCCTGGATGCCCTTCAGCATGGTGAAGCTCAGCCCCGACAACCAGAACGCCGGATGGCAGGCCGGCTATGACCCCAGCTTCGAGAGCATCGGCACATTCAGCCACATACACGAGTGGACCATGGCCGGCCTGGGCACCCTGCCCGTAAACGGCCCCCTGAAAACGAAACCCGGAGACCAGTCCATCTTCGGGAAAGAGGCGGACGCCTACCGCTCACGGATCGACAAACGGAGCGAAGAGGCAAAAATCGGCTACTACAAAGTCACCCTGACAGACTACGACATCACTGCCGAACTGACATCCACCACGCGCTGCAGCTTTCAGCGCTACCGCTACCCCCCCCGCAGCGACTCACGGATAATGATCGACCTGAAGATTCCCGCCGAATACAAATTCGACATACCGGAAGCCCGAATAACCCGCACAGGCCCCCGGCGCATCGAAGGCTACAGCAAACAGCAGAGCCGAAACGTCTGGTCAACAGACGCCGGTCAGGACTACACCCTCCACTTCGTCATGGAATTCGACCGGGACATCACACACTTCGGCGGATGGATCAACAACGAAACGGTGCTCGAGAAGGAAATCCATGCCGAAAATCCGGAACATATCGGCTGTTTCGTCGAATTTGACACCCGCCAAAACCCTACCGTCCAGCTGCGTACCGGCATCTCCTTCGTCGACCTGAAGGGCGCCGCCAAAAACCTCGAAGAGGAAATAACCACCCCGTTCGGCTGGAACTTCGACGCAATCCGCCACAGCCACCGCCGGGCATGGAACGACATCCTCACCCGCATCCACATCCGGAGCAACGACCGGCGAGAAAAAAAACGCTTCTATACCGCCCTCTACCGCTCCTACAGCCGCAACACCCTCAGCGACACGGACGGCCGCTGGAGAGACGCCGACGAAGAAGTCAGACAGTTTGACGACCCCGACGCCCTCGCACTGAGCTGCGACGCCTTCTGGAACACATTCTGGAACCTGAACCAGTTATGGAACCTGATAACCCCCGAATGGACATCCCGCTGGGTGAAATCACAACTGGCAATGTATGACGCCGGCGGATGGCTCGCCAAAGGGCCGGCCGGCATGGAATACATCCCCGTAATGGTAGCCGAACACGAAATCCCCCTCCTCGTAAGTGCCTGGCAGATGGGGATCCGGGACTTTGACGCAGAAAAAGTCTTCGCGGCCGCCCTGAAGATGCAAACCACGCCTCCCCGACACACCGGCAACGGCTTTGCGGGCAACCGCGATCTCTCCTCCTACCTCGAATACGGATACGTACCGGCCGACAGGGGACGCTTTTCAAACACCCTCGAATACGCGTATGACGACTGGACGCTGTCACAACTGGCCAAAAGCCTCGGAAAAGAGAAAGAATATAAAATATTCTCCGAAAGGGGTACCCGCTGGCAGCATGTCATTGATCCGGAAACCGGCTTCGCCCGCATGCGTTACGGCGACGGAACGTGGGAAAAGGAGTTCGATCCGTTCAAATCCGGCGCCAACCACCACTACGTCGAAGGAAACGCCTGGCAGCTGACATTCTTTGTCCCCCAGGACGTACCGGCACTGATCGCGAAGATCGGCCGGGAAGAATTCATCAACCGCCTCACATGGGGCTTCGAGGCCAGCGAACCCCTGCGATATAACGCTCCGGGCGATCGTTACTGGGACTATCCCGTAGTCCAGGGCAACCAGCAGTCCATGCACTTCGCCTACCTCTTCAACTGGGCGGGGCAGCCGTGGCAAACCCAGAAATGGAGTCGCTCCATCGTAGACCGCTATTACGGATACGAAGTCTCCAACGCCTGTCCGGGCGACGAAGACCAGGGACAGATGTCCGCCTGGTTCATCATGTCGGCCCTGGGTCTGTTTCAGACGGACGGCGGCTGCCGCACCGAACCGGTCTACGAAATCGGAAGTCCGCTGTTTGAAAGAACAGTCATCAATCTGGGCGAAAAATTCGGCAGAGGCAAACAGTTTGAAATCATAGCCGAAAATGTTTCCCGGCGCAATAAATATGTGCAGACGGCAACGCTGAACGGGAAACCCCTCAACACATTCCATTTCCCGGCGAAAGAGCTGCTTAACGGCGGAACGCTTACGCTGCAAATGGGTCCCGAACCCCGGAAAGAGTGGGGAATCATCGCCGACAGATAAAAATCTCCCGGCGCGAACTTCAAAAACTTCAGCCGGCGGAGGCGTCCGTTTTTTGTGCGCGACGGGCGCACGTCCGACCTTTTTAGCCGGCATTTGTGTCTCCGGACACAAATGCCGGCAGGTTCACCGGGGCGACGCCTCCGGTAAAGTCAGCAATCGGCAGTCAGTAGCCGGAACCATGCCGGCGCTTCGCGCCGTGACACACCCTGCCATGCCGACACATGAATCATATAAATCACAGGAATCACAGGAATCACAGTTCAGACGACGTGAAATCTCTCCACTCCGCTGCACTTCGGTCTGAATGACGGCCAAACCGGATCACACAGGCGCAGCGAACAAACAACAATCCCATGACGGCGAAGCCGAATAACACGCACGCCGTGAGTGTGTAACAGCGCAGCAAACAGCGTATGTGCAGTCTGCGCTATCGCTCTCCGAAAGCCGGTTTCCCCTCTCCCGCAGAAGCGCCTGAGAGGGGAACTGTTCATCATTTATTCGGTAGTTATGCGACAAATGTGACCGGGACACCGAACTCGCAGAATAAGAAAAACGAAAAATAGTCACTGAAAAAATTCTTTTTTACGAAAAACTTGCTTACATTTGCTGAAACTTTAATTATAAATTAAAATAAAGAATTTTCTTTCAGTTTAAAATTGATTCCCGGCATGCGGGACAATTTTATCAAATCTGAGATTTCAATACTTCCCAAAGGGTAAGAAAATGACAACACAAAAACAACATATTTCTTTTACAGGAACCGGATTCGCCTCATTTCGCCATATATGGACACCTTATTTTTTCGTATCCGTTCCGCTTGCCCGCGCAAGAGAAAATGTGCCTGTTTTTTTGTGTCCACCCGCCTCAGGAGGTGACACGTGAGAGAGTGTCAACTTTCAACGTGCAATTTTCCATTAAAAAAGAGATGCCTATGAAGAGAAATTAATATCAGCACACGAAAGCCGACAATACAGAGGCTATCGCATCCCGGCTTTCACCTCAGACAGTTTTTTTCAGCCTCATACAACAGATTTACACTTTTTTTTTATTCGCTTTTTCAATTAGTAAAAGAATAATAATATGAAACGTAAGAAGAATTTTTACAAACTCCTGAAAAAGGAGATACATTTAGTCATTGTTTTGTTACTGAGCGTCAGTTCCGCTTTTGCAGGCAGCCACGAAGCGTGGCCGGCTAACGGCGAACAGCGCTCAGCTCTCCCCGATCAACAGCAGGGTAAGAAAGAGATTCGGGGTACGGTTATTGATCAGAATAACGAACCCGTTATCGGAGCCAATATCCTGGAAAAGGGTACGTTAAACGGTACAATAACCGATTTTGACGGACATTTTACGCTCTCTGTGACCGGTGACGCTACGCTTCAGATAACCTATATCGGGTATCTGTCGCAGGAGGTCAATACGGCCGGTATAACTGTTCTTGATATTGTCTTGCAGGAAGACTCGCGGTCGCTGGACGAACTGGTGGTGGTGGGATACGGAGCCATCCGCAAATCGGATGTGACAGGCTCTATCTCCACCGCCAAAGGCAGTGATATTATCAAATCACAGTCATTCAACGCGCTCGAGGGGCTGAAGGGGAAGGCTGCAGGTGTGAATATCTTCTCCAATACGGGACAGCCGGGCGGCGAAATGCGTGTCATCATCCGTGGGATTTCTACCATCAACGCTTCCGCCAGCCCGCTTTATGTGGTGGATGGCGTGGTGATGTCGAACTTTCAGTTTGTCAACCCGAATGATATTGAGTCGATCGAGGTGCTGAAAGATGCTTCTTCTTCTGCCATCTATGGCGCCCGAGGCGCCAACGGCGTGGTGCTGGTGACTACCAAACGGGGCGGAAGCACGGGGAGTCGTTCACAGATTTCTTACAGCGGTTCGGTCTCTCTAAGCATGATGTCGCGGTATATGGATGTGATGGATTCCAATGAGTGGATGGCTACTTTCAAGCAGGGTTTGGAGAATGCCAACCGCTGGCAGAAAACGAATTTCGATACGGATCTTTCGAAGATATTCACCGACAAGCGTCTGTTTAACTCCGACGGCACGCCCAAGTATAATACGGACTGGCAGCGGGAAGCTTCGCGCCTTGCGTTTTCTCACAATCACCAGCTCAATATCCAGCGGGGTGACGGAAATTCGTCGGTGGGCGCCTTCCTGAATTATACCGACCAGCAGGGTGTTTTGCATAACACTTACTTCAAGCGACTGAATGCCAAACTGGCGTATGATGATAAACCTGCCAAGTGGCTTTCGACGGGCATTAACCTGATGGTGAATCACACTTGGGGGAACAGGACGGAGGATAACCCTTACGGACAGGGAGCATTGCGTACTATGCTGGAAATGTTTCCGTTCCTGCCGGTAATGCTGGACGGGGTATATATGCAGTCGGATGATGTAAAGACTACTGCTATTCCTATTAATAAAAGCAACCCCGACCCCGACAGCGCCAAGCAGGGGTTTAGTCCTGAAGGCGTCGGCAACCCGGTTGAGCTGCTGAAGCGATTGCAGCGGGACAGCTATCGGACTCAAATCTTCGGAAACGCGGCCCTGACGTTTCACCTTACGAAAGATCTGGACCTGAAAACGCAGTTTGGTATCGACTATCACAACAATCGCGGGGCCAACTACACGCCGTTTTCTCCCCGTCCGCTGATCAATCAGAGTGCGCCTGACGGAGCTGCGTCGGCCAATAATTCAAACACGCTCTACTGGCAGGAAGAAACTTACCTGACCTATAACAAAAATATCGACAGGCATTATATCAATGCGATGGCCGGTATGTCGTGGCAGGAACGCACCTATACCTACTTCAGCGCTTCCGACAAGATTTATACGGACGACTTTTTCGGCTATTACAATATGGGATCGGGAACTGATCGCCCCGCCGTCAGCAATGACCATGACAGGTGGGCTATGAACTCTTACTTCCTG
Organism: Proteiniphilum sp.; assembly: GCA_031255275.1. Lineage (GTDB taxonomy): Bacteria > Bacteroidota > Bacteroidia > Bacteroidales > Dysgonomonadaceae > Proteiniphilum. Next base: position 1,418 of record JAIRSV010000114.1, on the reverse strand, counting down.
CGCGGAGTCTATTCATACGACGGCAAGTATATGGCTACCGTGACCAGTCGCTGGGACGGTTCGTCGAAGTTCGGAGAAAATAACAAATACTCCCTGTTCCCCTCCGTCGGTTTGGGATGGATGGCTTCCAATGAGGATTTCCTGAAGAATCACCCGGTAATCAGCAAGCTGAAGCCGCATACCTCTTTCGGGGTGACGGGCAACTCGGAGATCGGCACTTACGCTTCGCTCTCTACTATCGGCCAGTCGAATACGATTATCGGAGATGCGTTGCAGATAGCCTCCTATATGGGCAGAATGCCTAACCAGGGCCTGAAATGGGAGAGGACAAACCAGTGGGATGCGGGCATTGAAATCGGCCTGTTCAATAACCGGCTCAACCTGGAGGCGTCTTACTACTACAAGTATACGACCGATCTGTTACTTTCCCGTCCGCTGCCGCTGTCAACCGGTTTCTCGTCACTCACGAGCAACGTGGGCGAAGTCTCCAACCGGGGGCTGGACTTCCTGATTAACGCCTATCCGGTCGATACGCGCGATTTTCAGTGGAACAGTACCCTGAATGTGAGCTTTAACAAAAACCGCGTGGAGAAACTGGACGAAAGTTCGGCGGTAGATCCGGTTAGCGGCAAGCGTCAGATAACCCTCGACGGCTTTGTCGGCTATGATATGCTGATCCGCGAAGGGGAAGAGCTTTCTTCTTTCTACGGGTACCGGCGCGCCGGTATTTATGACGGCGTCAAGGAGAACTGGGATGAGAATACAATGAATATCCCCGGAACCATTGGCGAAAAGGTGACATACAAGCAGCGGGAAATACTCGGTAACGGTTTGCCCGACTGGATGGGGTCATTTATCAATACGTTTAACTACCGGGGATTCGACCTGACCGTCGACCTGCAGTTCTCCCTCGGGGCAGACATTATGCAGGAGTTTTTCCACTCCACCGAGGGGCGTTTCTACACGAGCGGCCTCGACCGTCTCTGGAAGGAAGCCTGGCATCCCGACTCCAACCCTAACGGGACGGCACAGGCCATACGCCTGCAGAACTTCGGGATGGGCAACAATGCCAACGCGGATGATACCTGGGTGGCCGACGGCTCTTACCTGCGGGGCAATCTGATTCAGTTAGGCTATACGTTTACGCCCGACCGCCTTCGCAAGGCGGGCCTCTCGGCGCTGCGCCTGTACGGAAGTGTGAACAATGCTTTCCTGATTACTTCGTCCGACTATTTGGGATACGATCCGGATAACTCTTCGCGTTTGGGAGACAACAAGTGGGGTACCAACCGCCAGTTCTTTACCTATCCGCGTCCGAGAACCTTTACGTTCGGCCTCAATGTAACATTCTAATTTGCAGTTATAACATCATTAATAATAGTCATTATGAAATTACATAAATACATATCCGTCCTTTG
>JAIRSV010000095.1 GCA_031255275.1 Proteiniphilum sp. | reverse complement strand
GCGATAGCGCATTGTTACATTGCCTCTTCGTGACACACCCCCAACCCCCTCTCAAGAGGGGAGCTTGCGCTATCGCGCTCTGGGAGCGGATTTCTTTGCTAATTGTCTGCACTGTGATTCTTCTGATTTACATGATTATACCGTCGCTACGCGACGGCCATATATATAATGTACAGGGCAAGGCAAGCCTTGCCCTGTTTTCTTTATCGCTCGTCGGGGCGGGTGCTCCCGCCCCTTGCCACTCGGGCGCTCCCCGAGCTAGTTGTTTTGGGCGCTCTTCTTCTCTTCTCCGCTTCTCCATTAAAAAAACATTTTCAACTGTCAACTGTCAATTGTCCATTAATGAAGCCCCTTGCCGCTCCGACGCTCCCCGAGCTGGTTTTCTTCACTTCTCCACTTCTTAAAAATGACCTGTTTCCGGGATTCAAAAATATCCTGCCATAAAAAAAACGGGGGCCGCCCCGTTTTAAGAGACAGCCCCCGAAAGTAAACCGACAACCCGTACCGACTATTCGACATCGCCGCCGGCATCGGAAGCCGCCGGCGCAGCAAACGACGCTTCCGCCATACGCCTGTAAGAACGATAACGCCACTGCGCATTCTCCTTCGCCGCCGCGAAAAGCCGTTCGGCTTCCTGCGGAAACGACTTCATCAACTGCGTGTAGCGCACTTCGCCCAAAAGGAACTCTCTGAATCTGTTCCAGTCCGGCTCCTTACTGTCAAGCTGAAAGGGATTCTTACCCTCCTCCTCAAGACGCGGATCGTAACGCCACAGGTGCCAGTAACCGGATTCCACGGCAGCCTTCTGTTCGGACTGAGCATACCCCATCCCCCTTCTCAGCCCGTGACTGATGCAGGGAGCATACGCTATCACGATGGATGGCCCGTTGTATGATTCCGCTTCCCTGATGGCCTTCAGCGTCTGCGCCTGACTGGCCCCCATCGCTATCTGCGCCACATAGACATATCCGTATGTGGTCGCAATCATGCCGAGATCCTTCTTGCGAATCCGTTTTCCGGCAGCGGCAAATTTGGCCACCGCAGCGATGGGCGTAGACTTGGACGACTGTCCGCCCGTATTGGAATAGACCTCCGTATCGAGCACCAGGACGTTGATATTCTGTCCGCTGGCCAGCACATGATCCAGCCCGCCGAAGCCAATATCGTAAGCCCATCCGTCGCCCCCGAATACCCAGATTGATTTCCTGGACAGGTATTTCCTGAGCGAAAGGATTTCGGATGCAACAGCACATGCGTTACCGGCGAGGGAAGCCTCAATTTCGGAAGCCAGACCGGCATCCTCCCCGCCACTGTCGATCCACCGGCGGAACAGCTCCTTCTGCCCTTCGGAGAAGTCCTGCGAAGCAAGCCCCCGACGCATCAGATCCCCGATTCGGCTGCGCATGCCTGCATGAGCGATCGCATAACCATATCCATACTCGGCATTGTCTTCGAAGAGCGAGTTAGCCCATGCCGGCCCCTTGCCCTCCTCGTTTTTGGTGTAAGGCGTAGCCGGAGCGGAAGCGCCATAGATGGACGAACAGCCCGTAGCGTTGGCAATCATCATTCTGTCGCCGAAGAGCTGCGTGATCAGCTTCACATAAGGCGTCTCGCCGCAGCCGGAACAGGCGCCGGAAAACTCGAAGAGCGGCGTGGCAAACTGCGAATTTTTCACATTCAGCTTCACGTCCACCAGACGGGCCTTCGGGGCGACGTGATTCACCATATAGTCCCAGTTCTTCTGATTGTCATACTGCGAGGAAATCGCCACCATTTCGAGCGCCTTCTGCGCTTTCTTTCCGGGACACACATCCACACAGTTGCCGCACCCCAGGCAGTCGAGCACGTTGACCTGAATGCGGAAACCCATCCCCTCAAACTGTTTACCCTGCGCTTTCAGCATCACCACATTTTCGCCCGCGCCGGCCTGCTCTTTTTCGTCGAGCACGAAGGGACGAATGGTTGCGTGCGGACATACATAAGCGCACTGATTGCACTGGATGCACGATCCGGGATTCCATACCGGCACGTTGACCGCCACTCCGCGCTTTTCGTAAGCCGTCGTACCCATTTCCCACGTACCGTCCTCCCGTCCGGCAAATGCAGACACGGGCAAGTCATAACCGCGCTGGGCATTGACCGGACGCACAACCTTCCGGATAAATTCAGGCGCATCGTCAGGCGCATCGGCAGGCAGGTCAACGTCCGCCCATTCGCGGAGGACCTCCACCTCTTCCACTTCACCGCCGCGGTCTACGGCAGCATAATTCATTTTTACCACCTCTTCACCCTTCTTTCCGTAAGACTTCACGATGAACTTCTTCATCTGTTCCACGGCAAGGTCATAAGGGATTACGCCCGATATTTTGAAGAATGCCGACTGCAAAATAGTGTTGGTACGGTTCCCCAGACCGATTTCCGCAGCAATTTTCGTCGCGTTGAGAATATAGAACCGGATATTGTTCTCCGCAAAATATTTCCTGACATGAGCGGGGAGATGAGCCGCCACCTCCTCCTTCGACCACAGAGAATTGAGCAGAAACGTGCCATTCCTTCTCAGCCCCCTCGTCACATCATAGAGATGCAGGTAAGCAGGCACGTGACACGCCACGAAACCGGGCGTATTCACCAGATAGGGCGAACGGATGCGGTTGTCGCCGAAACGGAGGTGCGAACAGGTGAATCCGCCCGATTTCTTGGAATCATAAGCAAAGTAAGCCTGCACATACTTGTCCGTATTATCGCCGATGATCTTGATGGAGTTTTTATTGGCCCCCACCGTCCCGTCGGAACCCAGTCCGTAGAATTTGGCCTCATAAGCCGTCTCGTCCATAGAGATCTCCTCCCTGAGAGGAAGCGATTTGAAGGTCACGTCGTCCACGATGCCGATGGTGAAATCGTTTTTCGGCACACTCATCGAGAGATTGTCGAAAACCGATAAGATCTGCGCAGGAGTAGTATCCCTGGAGGAGAGACCGTAAATTCCGCCTACGATTTCGGGCGCACCCCTTTTCCCGTAAAAACTGTCCTTCACGTCGAGATAAAGCGGCTGTCCGGCAGCGCCCGGCTCCTTGGTACGGTCAAGCACGGCAATCCGTTTCGCCGTTTCGGGAATCACCGAGAGGAACGCTTCCGCCTTGAAGGGACGATAGAGGTGAACGGCCACCATACCTGTTTTTTCGCCCTTACCGTTAAGGTAATCCACCGTTTCGCGGATGGTTTCCGTGACGGATCCCATAGCAATGATCACCCTTTCGGCCTGCGGATGTCCGTAATAGTCGAAGAGGCCATATTTGCGTCCGGTCACCGCCGCCAGCCTGTCGAGATACATCTCCACCGTGTCGGGCACAGCGTCGTAAAACGGATTGGAAGCTTCGCGCGCCTGAAAGTAAATATCATCATTCTGCGCCGTCCCCCTCGTGACGGGAGTATCAGGATTCAGCGCCCTGTCGCGGAAAGCCTTCAGCGCATCCTGATTGATGAGCGGAGCAAGGTCGTCGTTCGACAGCGCCTCAATCTTCTGAATCTCGTGCGAAGTGCGGAATCCGTCGAAGAAATGAAGAAAGGGAATCCGACTCTCGATAGCCGCCAGATGCGCCACGGCCGCCAGGTCCATCACCTCCTGCACCGACCCGGTGGCGAAAAGCGCGAAACCGGCCGGCCGTACGGCCATGACGTCCTGATGGTCGCCGAAGATGGAGAGAGCATGTGAGGCCAGCGCGCGCGCCGAAACGTGAAATACACCGGGAAGCAGTTCCCCCGCCATCTTATACATGTTAGGGAGCATCAGCAGCAGCCCCTGAGATGCGGTGAACGTGGAAGTGAGCGCACCGGCCTGCAGAGAACCGTGCATGGCTCCCGCGGCGCCGGCTTCCGACTGCATCTCCTGTACCAGCACGGGCTGTCCGAAGATGTTTTTTCGTCCTGAAGCGGCCCATTCGTCCACATATTCGGCCATCGTAGACGAGGGAGTGATCGGGTAGATGGCAGCCACTTCGCTGAACATGTACGCAATGTGGGCGGCGGCCTGGTTGCCGTCGCAGGTTAGATAAGTTTTTTGTTTAGTCATAACTGTTATGATAATTTTGCCTGAAAAAAAATTGTAATCTTAGTTGATAGATTGTTAGTCATTTGCAATCGGAGCCACGAAAATACGATAAAAAAGTGGAAGCAGCAACCCCCCTGTAATTTTTTGTACGCATGAGAGGAACGGAATCTGCATTTTACCAGGTTGTTACAAATCATTATTTTTGCGGGAAAGAAACTGTTTAAACTTTTCAAGAAAAAACTTTCGCTCTGAAATTTATGTTAGACAACGTTATTCAATTTTTAGAAAACATCCATCCGGTTCGCGCAGCGCTTTACGCTACCCTATTCACGTGGCTGGTGACAGCCCTGGGAGCATCCTTCGTTTTTCTGTTCAAGCGAGTGAACAAAAACATTCTCGACGGGATGCTCGGCTTCAGCGGAGGAGTGATGGTGGCGGCGAGCGCCTGGAGCCTGATCATTCCGGCCATAGAGATGAGCGGGGGAACGGGTTTTGTGAAAGTACTCCCGACCGTAACCGGCTTTCTGGCCGGCTCAGCATTTCTGTACGGGATCGACAAAGTATTACCCCACCTGCATGTCAACTTCAAAACGGAAGAGGGTCTGAAAACGCCCTGGCAGCGAACCACGCTGATGGCGCTGGCCATCACTCTGCATAATATTCCGGAAGGTCTGGCCGTAGGAGTACTGTTTGGCGGCGTGGCGGCGGGAATGCCCGAAGCCTCTTTGGGAGGAGCTGTAGCGCTGGCGCTGGGCATCGGTCTGCAAAACTTTCCCGAAGGAATTGCGGTAGCGATACCCTTGCGGAGAATGGGGCTGAGCAGATCCAGGAGTTTCATGTACGGACAGGCGTCAGCCGCCGTGGAGCCTGTGGCCGGTCTGCTGGGCGCGCTGGCGGTGGCCGCGTTTACGCCGATATTGCCTTATGCGCTGGCTTTTGCCGCGGGCGCCATGATTTTTGTGGTGGTGGAAGAGGTGATCCCCGAGGCGCAGCAGAATAAGAGTTCGGATATTGCGACCATCGGGTTTATCATCGGCTTCGTCGTGATGATGGTGATGGACGTCGTACTGGGTTAGCCGGGGGAGCTTATCCCCTCACCGTCAGTTCGCCGCGCAGGGGGACGGGCATGAGCCGGCTGACTTCCGCCGGCGTCCGTCCTTCGCCGAACAGGATCATCAGTTTGACGATGGCGGCTTCGGTGGTGATGTCATATCCGCTCACCACCCCCAGCCTTTCCAGGCGCTGCCCGTTTTCGTAGAGGTGCATTGCAACGCTTCCGCTGAGGCATTGTGTGACGTTGACAATCACGATCCCACGCTCTATCGCTTCGCCCAGCAGGCGGGTGAACCAGGGGTGGATGGGCGAATTGCCGGTGCCGTAAGTTTCCAGCACAACACCTTTCAGTCCGGGAATTTCGAGGTGCGCCCGCACAGCCTCTTCGGATATGCCGGGAAAGAGCTTCAGCACTACCGCCCGGGGATCCATTGCGTATTTGAATTTCACCGGCATTGCGTAATCGGGCTTGAGGATATATTGTGTTCCGTAGCGGATATTCAGCCCCGCTTCGCCCAGGCAGGGGTAATTGGGACTGGAGAAGGCGCTGAAGTTATTGGCATTGACTTTTATTGTGCGGTTTCCGCGCATCAGCAGGTTTTGCATATAAATGCACAGTTCAGGCACGATGGGATGTCCGGTGGAATCTTTGTCGGCGGCAATCTCAAGGGCGGTGATGAGGTTTTCCTTGCCGTCGGTGCGAAGTTTCCCGACCGGGAGCTGCGATCCGGTCAGGATTACCGGCCGGGTCAGATTTTCCAGCATCAGGCTCAGCGCAGAGGCGGTATACGCCATTGTATCGGTACCGTGGAGGATGACGAAGCCGTCGTAGCTGTCATAGTGATCTTCGATCACCTGCACAGTCTGCTGCCAGACGCTCAGCGACATGTCGGAGGAGTCTATGGGAGGGTCAAACAGATAAGTATCCACCGTGAAATTCAGCCGCTTTATCTCCGGCATGTTAGAGCGGAGGTGGCTGAAGTTGAACGGTTCCCATGCTCCGGTTTCCACGTTTTCCACCATCCCGATGGTGCCTCCCGTATATATAAGGAGTACTTTTGCATTGCTGTTTATCATTGTCGCATTTTTTTGAAATACAAATGTAACACATTGTCATGAGCCGACTCGCTTTTTGACAGTTTTTTTGCCGTTATAGCCGGTTTTCTCTGTGCAATAAGTTACTTTCCCGCGCACTTTACGGGGAATATTCTCTGTTTTTCGTAACTTTGCGCGGTATCCGACCGGATTACGACCGAACTAATTATTAAAAGTATACTGTATTATGCAAACAATGGACTCTTTTAATTTTGCCGACAGGAAGGCGTTTGTGAGGGTGGACTTTAACGTCCCTCTCGATGAGAATTTCAGCATTACGGACGATACCCGTATTCGCGCCGCCGTCCCCACGCTGAAAAAAATTTTGAAGGATGGCGGCTGTGCTGTCATCGGATCGCATTTGGGCAGGCCGAAGGGTTTTGCCGACAGGTTTTCGCTCAGGCATATTCTCCCGCGCGTGTCGGAGCTGCTGGGTGTAGATGTGCTGTTTGCCGGCGACTGCGTCGGCGAAGAGGCCGGGACGATGGCCGCGGCTCTGCGTCCCGGGGAAGTTTTGCTACTTGAGAACTTGCGCTTTCACGCGGAGGAAGAAGGTAAGCCTCGCCTGGAAGCCGGCGCCGGCGAGGAGGAGACGAACAGGGCGAAAAAGGCGCTGAAGGAGTCGCAGAAGGAGTTTACCGCGAAGCTGGCTTCTTATGCCGATGTTTATGTGAATGATGCTTTCGGGACGGCGCACCGCGCACATGCTTCTACGGCGCTGATAGCTGAGTTTTTTGATACCGAACACAGGCTGTTCGGCTATCTGCTGCAGAATGAGATCGTGGCCGTGGAGAAGGTAATGAATGAGACGGAGCGTCCGTTTACGGCCATTATGGGCGGATCGAAGGTCTCATCGAAGATAGAGATTATCAAAAATCTGCTGGACAGGGTAGATAATCTGATCCTCGCGGGCGGTATGACTTATACGTTTGCCAAAGCGTTTGGCGGGAAGATCGGCGGCTCCATCGTGGAGGATGACAAGCTTGACCTGGCGCGTGAGCTTGTCGCGCTGGCCGCTGAGAAGGGTGTGAACCTGGTGCTGGCGTCCGACGCAAAGATAGCTGACAGCTTCAGCAATGATGCTGCGACGGGCTTTGCTTCGGTGAACGAAATTCCGGACGGGTGGGAAGGTCTCGACATCGGCCCGGAATCGGAAAAAGCTTTCGCCGAAGTCATCAAAAAATCCAGGACTATTCTGTGGAACGGACCTGTGGGTGTGTTTGAGTTCGACAATTTTGACAGGGGATCGCGAGCCGTTTCCGACGCTATTGTCGACGCTACCGGGAAGGGAGCCTTTTCGCTTGTGGGCGGCGGCGATTCGGTAGCCTGCGTCAACAAGTTCGGACAGGCGGGCGAAGTGTCGTATGTTTCCACCGGCGGCGGCGCGCTGCTCGAAATGATCGAGGGGAAGGTGCTTCCGGGGATTAAAGCGATAAGAGGTTATTAATTTTTGTCGTCCCGACGTTGAATAAGGGTGAAATCACATGTGATTTCACCCTTATTTTATTTCCTTTCCCGGTGATTCGGAGTGGATTCGGAAACATTGCCCCGTCGCCCGGAGACGGATATGCTAAAGCAGGGAATCGGGATCAAGGTGATCGTGTTCAATATCGAGGAAATACTTGTATGTACCCACTTTCAGTTCGGCGCAGGCGTCGTAGTCGCAGACTATGATGCCCTTGCGGTGCAGCTGCAGGGCGCTGACCGTCCACATCTGGGTGACTGATCCCTCCACCGCGTGACGGAGCGCACGGGCTTTGTGATGTCCGTTGACGAGGATAAGCACTTCCCTTGCGTCGAGCACCGTACCTACTCCCACCGTCAGCGCCGTCTTGGGCACTTTGTTGACGTCATTGTCGAAAAAGCGGGAATTGGCGATCACCGTGTCGGTAGTGAGCGTCTTGACGCGTGTACGCGAAGAAAGTGACGATCCGGGTTCGTTAAAGGCGATATGTCCGTCGGGGCCAATCCCTCCGAGGAAAAGGTCGATGCCTCCCGCGTCTCTGATGGCCAGCTCGTAGGCGGCACATTCGGCTTCCGGATCTTCCGCCGTCCCGTCGAGGATATGCACATTCTCCCGTTTGATATTGATATGGCTGAAGAAATTGCTCCACATAAAGGTGTGGTAGCTTTGAGGATGGTCTGCGGACAGTCCGATGTATTCGTCCATGTTGAACGTGATCACGTTTTCGAACGATACCCGTCCCGTTTCATACAGTTTAATCAGCGCCCTGTAGGTTTCCAGGGGCGACGATCCGGTGGGTAATCCTAATTTGAAGGGCTTTTCTGCCGACGGTTTCGCTTTGTTGATTTTTGCGGCAATGTAGTTGGCGGCCCATTGTGCCATCAGGTCGGCGTCGGGCTGAATGATTAGTCTCATGTTGCTTTATTTGTTTAATATGATTAATTCTATTTCCCGTCAGAGGCATTATTCGGCGCTGCTTCGGCGCCTGACAGCAGTTTTTGTGCCATGACGCGTCCCAGTGTAAGGGCTTTTTCCTCTGCGCCGGCGAGTATTGCCTGCTTCATGATTACGGGGTCTGACACCAGTTCAAATTCCATTGTCGAGGCAAAGGCTTCCAGCTGTCTGGCGGTGGCGTCGGCCCAGGTGAAACTGCCGAAATAACCGAAGAAGCGATTCTTCAGGCTGCGGTTTTGCAGGGCGGAGAGCAGACTGTCTACGGCGGGGAAGAGTTTGTTGTTGTAGGTGGGCGATCCGATGATCAGCCCTCTGTATTTGAATGTGTCGCGAAGAATGTCTGACTCGTGGCTTTTCGATACATTGTGCATCACAATGTTTTTCACGCCGTTTCGGGCTGCTTCGCCGGCGATGATTTCGGCCAGTTCTTCGGTGTGGCCATACATGCTTCCGTAGGCGACGACCAGTCCTGCGTCGGCGTCATAGCGGCTCATTCTGTCATACAGGGCGATGACGCGGGCTATGTTTTCGGGCTGTGTCCATACTGGCCCGTGGGTGGAGCAGATGGCGTCGATCTTCATGCCGGCCAGTTTTTTCAGGGCGGTCTGCACGGGTGAACCGAATTTCCCTACGATATTGGAATAGTAGCGTGTCATCTCGTCCCAGTATCTGTCGGGGCAGAGCTGCGTATCCGATATGCCGCCGTCGAGTGTGCCGAAGGTGCCGAAGGCGTCGGCGCTGAACAGGGTTTTGGTTTCCTTTACATAGGTCATCATTGTCTCCGGCCAGTGTATCATGGGGGTCATGTGGAATTGAAGCGTATGTTTTCCCAGACTTATTTCTTCCAGGTCTTTTACTTCGATTACGCTGCCGGATATTCCGTAATAGCCTTTCAGCATGTCGAGGGTGCGCTTGTTTCCCACGATTCGGATGCCGGGGTATCTGGAGATGAGAAATTCGACTGAGCCTGAATGGTCGGGTTCCATGTGATTCACCACGAGGTAGTCGAGGGGTCTGTCGCCCAGTACTGACCGGATTTTACGCATGAAAATGCCGGAGTAGCAGATATCGACGGTATCGATCAGTGCCGTCTTTTCATCCCTGACGATATAGGAATTATAGGAGACGCCCTGCGGCAGCGGCCACAGGCTCTCGAAGCGGGATTTGGTACGGTCATTGACGCCTACATAAAAGACGTCTGCCGCAACTTCAACTGGTCTGTACATATTTTATTATTTCCTGATTAATCCAACGTATCATTACATTATTTCTTCTTTGCTTTCGGTCTGGGTTGCGCCATTTCCGACTGCCTGGGGGTGACGGCTGCTTTTGCCGGCTGCCGCAGGGCGTTCCAGATGAGCCATACGCCCCAGATGATGAACGGGATGCTGAGCCACTGACCCAGGATCAGGCCGGTGTTATCGCGCATGGCTTCTTCGGATGGTACCTGTACGTTCTTCACATATTCTACGAAAAAGCGGAAGAGGAAGATCAGCAGGATGCCTGTGCCGGTGATCAGTCCTTTCCGGTTTTTGGCGTCAGTCTTCCGGTAGAGGTATACGGTGATGGCGAAAACAATCAGATAGGCCAGTGCTTCGTATATCTGCGTGGGGTGCGACGGTTCCGAATAGACCGGTGCTGCGCCCTGCATCCATTGATGCAGGTTGGTTATGAAGCGGAAGGCCCAGGGTTGATCGGTCGGGCAGCCGTAAATTTCGTGATTCATCAGGTTGCCGAGGCGGATCATTGCTGCGGTGAAGCCGGTGGGTACCATCACCCGGTCGAATGTCCAGAGCATGCTGAGTTTGGTGACTTTCCGCGAGTAGAGCCATACGGCGATAATGATGCCGATTACGCCTCCGTGACTTGCCAGTCCGCCTTTCCAGATACACAGGATTTCGACGGGATCCGCAAGGTAATAGGCGGGGTCGTAGAAGAGGCAGTGACCGAGGCGGGCGCCTGCGATGATACCGGCAATCATGTAGAAGAAGAGGGAGTCGAACCATTTTTCGGGAAGGTCTTCCCGTTTGAAAATGCGCTGTACCATATACACGGCTACGGTCAGCCCTATGAGCCATAAGAGGCCATACCAGCGAATTTCACGGCCGAGGATGGTGAATATTCCCGGGTCTGCATCCCAGGTTACGGTGAGTAATATGTTCATCTTGATTTGATATTTTTTTTGAATTGATATTTTCGGCAAAGATAATGAACTTTTTCTTCTTCTTCTTCAGTATCTCGCTAAAATTCAAAGAAGTTTGCCGTCAGAGTCGGTTTTCCGCCGGTCATTCCGCTGCGTGCGGGGTATGTCCGGCAGGGTTATTTATACCAGTTTTGCGATCCAGTCCTCCTTTTTTCCGGGCAGCAAATCCACCGCCGGAATCTCTATCATCGTGTATGCGCCCGGCTGCAGCTTCAGCGATGCGCGCGCGGCTGCTACGAGTATCTGGGCTGTGAGTGCGGGGTTATTGATGCGCATGTCGAATCGGAACTGCTGGTTCTGCGTATTTCCCGAAACGCCTTTCCGTTCCATCAGCACGCCATGTCCCATATCTTTGAGTGCTTTCACGTCTTCCACCTGAAAAACGCGGGTTTCGTCGTGCGCAAAATAGTCGTCGGCTTTGATGGCCTGGGCTACTGTCCGGAAATCGTATCCCTCCTTCAGTTCGATATACACCATCCGGCGGTGTACGCCTGTGCCTGCGGGGATGGTCATGGACAGTGCGGCTTTCACGCCGTCGACGGCCTTCACCGCCACGGTGTGCCCCATGCTCATGCCCGGCCCGAAGTTGGTGTATGTAATTCCCCGCGGCGCCATCGCTTCGAGGAGGGTGCGGATGACGGAGTCGCTTCCGGGATCCCATCCGGCGGAGATGACGGATACGGCGTGATGTTTTTTGGCTACTTTGTCGAGCGACTCGCGCAGCGGCAGGATTTGTCCGTGAATGTCGAAACTGTCTATCGTATTGATTCCTGACTCCAGACAGGTTATGGCGGATTTTTCCACATTTCGCGTAGGGGTGCAGAGTATGGCTACGTCTGCCTCTTTCAGTTGTGAGACGGAGTCGGTCACAACATACTCTCTCAGTTCGGCGGGAATGTTCGCGGCGTCACGGCGTACGATCCCGGCTATTTCGAAATCGGGGGCCGACTGCAGGGCTTCCACCACATATTTCCCGATGTTTCCGTAGCCGACGACGGCGGTTCTTATTTTTTTTGACATAATATTTGTTTGTTTGTCTGTACATTTATTCATACTGCCTGCAAAAGTAGTAAAAAGGTGGCTGTTTTTTCTGCTCTTTCCGTGATAAAATGATCCGTTTGCCTGTCGAACAGCGGTCGTCAGAGGTTCAGCGCACTCTGCAGCGCCCTGTAACCCGGAGTGCTCGTCCTGACCCTGTCGCCATTCTTCAGGATGAGTATCCGCTGCTGCTTTTCGTACCTCTCGATGCGGAGTATCTTTTCCACGTTGACGATGCAGGATCGGTGCACTCTCACGAACAGGGCGGGGGGAAGGCCGGCTTCAAAATACTTCATGGTCTCTTCTTTGAGGAATTTCTCCCGGTCGGTCACAATCTGCACGTAATCGCCGTCGGAACGGATGCAGACGATCTCGGGGACGGGGATCAGGTGGATTTTCTGTCCCACTCTCACCGTTACGCGCTCCCACGTTCCGCCGGTATCCTCCCGCCCTTTCCCGCTGCGCGGCGGCGCCGCCGGAATAGCTCTCTCCGCCTCCGGCTGTTCCCGGCAGCCGTCCTCCCCGTCCCCGTCTCCGTCTCCGTCCTCTTCCTATTCCTCTTCCCTCCTCCCCTCTCTGTCCGCCGTGCGGTGCAGCGTCGCCTGCAGCAGGATCACATAGAGCAGTATGCCGAGAAGCGTGGCTAACGGCAGCAGGGGGAGGCTGCCGGCGAAACCGGTGCTGCCGGAAACAAGCCGGAGGGTGAGGCTGAAGAGTGCCGTCCATACCGGCAGCGCTGCGAGACCCAGGGCGAGGAGGTTGATGTATCGCTGCAGGGGACGGAGTTTTACGTAACCGGACGAGGTTATGATCATCGACAGCAGCGCTCCCGTCCCGGCCAGCGTCAGAGAATCAATCGCGCTCTTCAGCAGCAGCAGCGGAAAGGGTATGGCGACCGCGGGACGGAGTGCCGCCGCCTGCAGCGCCGCGTATGCGACGCACAGCAGCAGCAGGGCCGGCAGTCGCCGGAAGGGGATGTGTGAGGGTGAAAGCTTCATTCCGTATCGGGGGAGTCAGGATTCGGGATTCGGGAAGACGGCGCCGTGGCGGGAGAGTCAGCGAAGTTCGCATCCGCCGAAGAGGATGTCTCCGTCTATGACCAGTTTTCGCGACTTGTCGACGGGCGAGGGCGGTCGTCTGTCGTCAATCCCCCCGCATATCGTCCGGATGGCCTTTACCTCTATCTGCCAGTCGGCGGGGATGTGAAGCTCCACGCCGCCAAAGATGACGTTTATATTAAGGTGCGTATCCCCTTCGGGAAGCTGCGTCCTGCGCAGGTCGAGTTCCACGCCGCCGAAGATGATGCTGATTTCGCCTCCGCAGAAAACAGGGTCGAGAAAAATACTTTCCGATCCGCCGAAGATGATCTGTTTGCAGACGCGTCCGTCCCCGGTGGCGTGCAGAGGGAGAGGATTTCTTCGCCCCCCGCCTTTTTTTGTCAGCAGCGCGTGCAGGATGACGCCCGCGCCGAATAATATAAGGAGCAGCGGCCAGCAGGTGTGCACAAAATCGCCGTCCACCCCCCGGACAGTGCCGGGATAAGCCACCTCGATGCGGGGGAGCAGGAAGAATCCGCCCAGGATCAGCCAGAAGAGCGAAAGTAACCGGTTTCTTCCGGGAAATCCGATGATTCCGATCACGACAAAAATCATCGGCCACGAGAAGAGAACCGGCTTGAGGGCGGGATCGATCCACCCGAGATTGAAGGAGAGAAACAGCAGTCCGGCCATAAGCAGCAGCAGTCCGAAGAGGACTCCGCCAGCCTTCGATCCGCGGGACAGTGTACATGAATTTGATTGCATAAAATTTTGACTTTTAATTTTTGCAAAGATAGACATTCAGAAGAGGGTTACGGAACAAAAATCGATGAATACACCGTTTTTCTCCGATGAAACGGTGAAAGGCTCGTTCACTTCTCAGCGAGCGGGACGGCAGAAGTCAAGCTAATGTGGCAATGTGACAATGTGACCCATAAAAACAACCAGCTCGGGGAGCGCCCGAGTGGCAAGGGGCGGGAGCACCCGCCCCGACGAACGACAAAGAACTCTCCACATTCCACTTCGCAGGGGCTTTGCCCCTGGACCCTACCGACTTTTTTGTCTTGACACAAAAAAGTCGGCAAAAAAAGTCAAGACTGCGTCCGTATCGCTCAAAAAATGGGGCGATTGCCGGCTAAAATCCTCATAACTCGCGCCTGCGGCGCTCAGACAGCGAGGATTTTTATACGCCGGCTGCTCTGATTTTTTGGCGCTCCGCCCGACGTCGGAGAGGCGCCGTGCCGGCGCATTGGTGAGGCAATGTGGCAATGTGATGATGT